>NZ_LFCS01000010.1:0-211510 GCF_001887375.1 Aeromonas sp. SCS5 | reverse complement strand
TTTGCAAAGGCTTTTCGAGGTTACCGACCTGACTGTTTGCGTTGCCGCTTGCCGTGTCGATGGAGGCGCATTATAGGGAGTGAATTCGTTCTGGCAAGCGGGAATTACGCATTTCTTTGAAAAATGCAAACAGATGTTCATATAACAAACAGGAAGAGTGTTTTTTGAACCAAACCACATATCGGTGAGACCTTAACTGGCACATATCCAATCTATTAGCTGATGCATGCGATGTCAGATGGTTGTCGAGCAAGCCAAAGTTCTTCCATTTCCAGCAGGGTTTGATAAATCTTTTCTGCCTGTTCCGGTCGGCTGAAGAGATATCCCTGGCCATAGAGATGGATATCGGTCAGGGAGCGCAAGACATCCAGCTGAGCTTGTGTCTCTATCCCTTCGCACACCAAAATCTTGCCAAGCATGGAACCCATTCGGCAGATGTTGGCAACCAGCTCCGATGCTTCAAGTGAAGTATCTATCCCCTGGATGAAAGAGCGGTCGATCTTCACTTTGCTTACCGGCAACTTCTGCAAATAGCTGAGCGATGAGTAGCCAGTGCCAAAATCATCTAATGCCAGCAGCACTCCCTGCTGATTCAGATCCTGCATCAATTGCAGCGAATTTTTCACCTCCCTCATTGTGGTGTCTTCCGTGACTTCCAGCACCAGGCTTCGTGCAGGCAGATGATGTTCCATCAATGCCTTGGCAACCAGTTTCAACAAATTGCGCTGGTACATCCCTGGAGAAATGTTTACGCACATTTGCAAGTCGACGAGGCCAAGCTGGTGCCACTGATAGAGCTGCTCACAAGCGGTATTCAGCACCCAGCTGCCTACTCGCTCGGCAAGCTGAAACTCTTCAGCCACCATGATGACTTCATTGGGCGGGATGAACCCAAGCTCTGGATGGCGCCAACGCAACAATGCCTCCACCGCTTCACAGCGACCAGTCTCAAGATTGACAATGGGCTGGTAATAAAGCTCTAGCGCGTTGTGCTCCAGCGCCATGACCATGTCGGAAGCAAGATGTTTACGACGAGCAGTCTCATTGAGCAGCGAGTTATCATAGATAACGTAGGGAACATGCGTTTTGCGACTATGGAACAGAGCCTGCTCTACCCGACTCAACAGCTCTTGGGTTTTATCGCTATCAACGGGATAAAACGCTATGCCGATACCGACTTCGAGACGGAAAGGATAATTATCAAACACCATGTCCTGCTTGAGTGAATGCAATAGGCGCGCGACCAGCTCCCTGATTTGCCGCAGATCACTACTACCACGCTGGATAATTGCAAATTGATCCCCACCAAGGCGTCCACAAGACTCGCCTTCTTCACATAAAGCTTTGACTCTCTTTGCCAATTCGTTGAGCAGATAATCCCCTGTGTCATAGCCAAACTTGCTGTTGATATCCCTGAAGTCATTAATATCTACCAGCACCAGACCAAATGGCATCTCTTGTGTCGCATAGGACTCCATCATCTCGAGCAAGGCAACCCGATTTGGCAATCCGGTCAGAGGATCTCGCCGCACAGCTCTGAAATGACGCCGCCCTTCATATATAAGCAGCGCACTGAGCAAGAGTACCGAGATAACCAGACCAGATACCATCATCAGCAGAGCATTACGCAGCTGGGCAAAATGGCGATCGTTCTCTGAATAGATGTTGATGTTTTTCTGCATGACAGATGCAAGAGAATAGGAAAGTGGTTCTTGCAAAGGTGCAAGGCGCATCATGATTTGCTGGTAATCCGGAGATCCCACTTTCAACCTGGTGATATCAGCTTCCATATTGCGGATATTGCTTTCGATCAGCTGCACCAGACGCAGGGTCTTCTGCTTGTCCTCCATGCTCTTGCGCAATTGGCCGCTAAGCAAGATTGGGGTTCGACTCCAGAGAATGTCATAACGCAGCATCAGGGCTTCGTGGTCGATGCCACCGTAGTGGTAAACCTCGACACTATTCAGAAACCGCCCCAACTCTAGCTGCAATTGCATCAATGCCCAGGAGACATCATAGGTGTACTTCTCCATGACTCGGGTCGCATTCTGGATCTGAACCAGAGAATAGAGAGTACTTCCCGTAAACAACAGGATGAAAAAATAAAGAGTGGCGACAAGTGGCCAGGCTTTGGTCTTTTCCTTCACCCCATACTCCTGAGCAATAAACGATTAATGCTGGATATCAACCGAGCTGAGCTGCCAGATCATCATGTCGGTATATTCGGAGCGTTTCAATTCCGGATGTTGATCAAGTGGCAGCATAAACCAGAGCGGCCCCTTGTCGCGCACCTTCATGACTACACCATCGTCCTCCCAGGCAAGGATGGGCTCATAGCGTTTGACCTTGTCCCAGTTGATACGGATCTGGTAGCTATTGAGTGCAGTCAGGGTAATGGAATTGCCATCATCAGCCCCTACAGCCGCCAGTACATCAGCCAGTTTGGGCCCACGATACTTGTGGGGCTTATCGACCCAAGGATTGCCGGTCACGATCTCGTGCTGTGGCAGTGCCTGCAACATGGCAAGGTCAAACTGCGCAACGCCATCAACGGTCTCTGCCGCTTTAACATTGCCTGTCACCTTTAGAATCACGGGCCCTGCAGGCGTCCCCAATGCCAGTACGGAAAAGCTTGCCAAGGAAAAAAGCAAAGAAATCAAACCCAGTTTTTTCATACCCACCTCCAAATAACATCCTTATCAACAACTCTCAGTTTAGCCGGATAAAAAAAAACGGCCCGCCAAAGCGAGCCGTTTCTCAAACAGAGCCGGGATGATGATTACATCATGCCCATGCCGCCCATGCCACCCATATCAGGCATAGCCGGAGCATCTTTCTTCGGCAGCTCGGTGACCATGCACTCGGTGGTGATCATCAGACCGGCGATGGAAGAGGCGAACTGCAGTGCAGAGCGGGTTACCTTGGTCGGATCCAGGATACCCATGGTCAGCATGTCGCCATACTGCTCGGTGTAAGCGTTGTAACCGAAATTGCCTTCGCCGTTCTTCACTGCGTTGGCGATGACGGAAGCTTCTTCACCGGCGTTGATGACGATTTGACGCAGCGGGGCTTCCATGGCGCGCAGGGCAACCTTGATACCGACGTTTTGGTCTTCGTTGTCACCGCGCAGGCCAGCCAGTTTGGCTGCAACGCGAACCAGCGCCACACCACCACCGGCAACCACGCCCTCTTCAACAGCAGCACGGGTAGCATGCAGAGCATCTTCTACGCGAGCTTTCTTCTCTTTCATCTCGACTTCGGTAGCAGCACCGACCTTGATCACGGCAACGCCGCCAGCCAGCTTGGCTACGCGCTCTTGCAGCTTCTCACGGTCGTAGTCGGAGGAAGTCTCTTCGATCTGCTGACGGATCTGGGCAACACGGCCTTCGATCACGCCTGCATCACCCACGCCATCGATGATGGTGGTGTTCTCTTTGGTGATGACGATGCGCTTGGCACGACCCAGATCTTCCAGAGTCGCTTTTTCCAGCTCCATGCCAACTTCTTCGGAGATGACGGTACCGCCAGTCAGTACGGCGATATCCTGCAGCATGGCCTTGCGACGGTCACCGAAGCCCGGCGCCTTGACGGCAGCCACTTTCACGATGCCACGCATGGTGTTGACCACCAGAGTCGCCAGGGCTTCGCCCTCTACGTCTTCGGCAACGATCAGCAGCGGTTTGCCCGCTTTGGCAACACCTTCCAGCACCGGCAGCATTTCGCGGATGTTGGAGACTTTCTTGTCAACCAGCAGGATGAACGGATCGTCCAGCTCGACAGAACCAGTTTCCTGTTTGTTGATGAAGTACGGAGAGAGGTAGCCGCGGTCGAACTGCATACCTTCAACAACAGCCAGCTCATCTTCCAGACCCTGACCATCTTCAACGGTGATGACGCCATCGCGACCCACTTTATCCATGGCTTCGGCAATCAGCTTGCC
Organism: Aeromonas sp. SCS5; assembly: GCF_001887375.1. NCBI lineage: Bacteria > Pseudomonadati > Pseudomonadota > Gammaproteobacteria > Aeromonadales > Aeromonadaceae > Aeromonas > Aeromonas sp. SCS5. Next base: position 207,570 of record NZ_LFCS01000010.1, on the reverse strand, counting down.
CACTTTCTCGTCGGAGTTGGCGGAGATGGTGCCCACCTGAGCGATGGCATTGCTGTCGGCACACGGCTGGGATAGTGCCTGCAGCTCGGCAACGGCAGCCACAACTGCCTTGTCGATACCGCGCTTCAGATCCATCGGGTTCATACCGGCGGCAACGGCTTTCAGACCTTCGTTGACGATAGCCTGAGCCAGAACGGTTGCAGTGGTAGTACCGTCACCCGCAGCGTCGTTCGCTTTGGAAGCCACTTCCTTGACCATCTGGGCGCCCATGTTCTGGAATTTGTCTTCCAGCTCGATCTCGCGCGCAACGGACACACCATCTTTGGTGATAGTCGGGGCACCGAAGGACTTGTCCAGTACCACGTTGCGGCCTTTCGGGCCCAGAGTAACCTTGACGGCATCAGCCAGGATGTTCACACCTTCCAGCATCTTGATGCGGGCTTCGTTACCAAACTTAACGTCTTTAGCAGCCATTTTTGTTCAATCCTTTCAATCAATTCGGAGAAAAGTGGGGATGGATTACTCTTCGACAATCGCCAGAATATCGGTCTCGGACAGGATCAGCACATCCTGACCATCCAGCTTCTCAGTTTTCACGCCGTAGCCTTCGTTGAAGATAACCTTGTCGCCAACCTTGACGGCCAGCGCTTTGACATCACCATTATCCAGGATTCGACCAGTCCCCACGGCAAGCACTTCACCACGGGTGGACTTTTGAGCCGCAGTACCAGTCAGTACGATACCACCAGCGGATTTGGCTTCAGCTTCGATGCGCTTGATGATGACGCGGTCGTGCAGTGGACGAATTTTCATCGATAACTCTCCCAAAATGAGTCTCATTGTTGCTTTGAGGAATGGCCGTTCCAGGCCAAATCGGATATGTCCCTGATGTGGGGTGAGGTTGCTAACCCTTCAAGGGCAAATACAAAAAAAATTTTTTCACGTACTATAAACACCTTCGATTGTTCGCCCCTGTTCTCTTCGCGAACTTCGCTGGCAGCGCCAGCCCAGTTATCAGCCCAGCTCTTCGAGCAAGATGTAGAGACGATCCCTTGACCCGCATCAATCCCATGCTGACAGCACCTATCCCTGTCGTACTGCGTCAGATGACGGGCCCCATGATCCTCGGCATCGTCGCCATTCTGGCCTTCAATCTGGTCGATACCTTTTTTATCGGCATGCTGGGCACTGAAGCGCTGGCGGCCATCAGCTTTACCTTTCCGGTCACCTTCGTGGTCACCTCGCTCGCCATGGGGTTGGGAGCCGGCCTCTCGGCGGTGATCGGTCATGCATTGGGACAGGGCAAGCATGAAGAGGCGGCCCACCTCGCCACCGATAGCCTGTTTCTGGCGGTGATTCTGGTCACCCTGCTCTCGGCAGGGGGCGCCCTCACCATCAAACCGCTCTTTACCCTGCTGGGTGCCAGTGCCGAACTTATCTCCCTTATCCACGACTACATGCTGATCTGGTATCTCACCGTACCCATGCTGGTGCTGCCCATGGTGGGCAACTCCGCCATCCGCGCCACCGGCGATACCAAGACGCCCAGCCTCGTCATGACAGTTGCCGGTCTGGTCAACGGCATGCTGGATCCGCTGCTTATCTTCGGCATCGGCCCCTTCCCCGAGTGGGGGATCCGGGGTGCCGCCATCGCCACCTCCATCTCATGGCTGATGGCCATGCTGGTGAGCCTCTACATCCTGCGTCATCGGGAAGGGTTGCTGCTGTGGCGCCTCTCGCCGCGCGTCCGGCTGCTCTACCACTGGCGGGCACTGCTTCATGTCGCCATCCCCGCCTCTTTTACCAACATGCTCAATCCGTTGGCCAATGCGGTATTGATGACGATTTTTGCCGGTCTGGGAACAGAAGTGGTGGCGGCTTACGGCGCCGCATCGCGGGTCGAGGCTCTGCTGCTGATCGTGATGATGGCGCTCGCCTCCGTGCTGGCCCCTTTTATCTCGCAAAACTGTGGCGCCGGCAATCCGGCCCGGGCCAAGGCCGCGCTTCAGAGCAGCATGCGCTTTGCCCTGCTGTTCCAGCTGGCCATCTATGGCCTCACCTGGCTGCTGGCACCACTCATCGCCAACCTGTTCAGCGACCATCCACAGGTGATCCGCCTCATCATCCTCTATCTGCATCTGGTACCGATCGGATATGGCTTTCAGGGGATGGTGATGCTGCTGGCCTCAGCGCTCAATGGCGTGCGGGCATCGAGCATCTCGTTCTTGTTCAACGGCTTGCGGCTGTTTGGCTTTTTACTGCCAGGAGCCTGGCTAGGCGCCAGGTGGGGGGGAGAACAGGGGATATATCTGGGGATCTTGCTAGCCAATCTGGCGGCGGGCACCCTCGCATGGTGGTATGCCCGACACCGCTTCGAGGCGTTGTGCCATCAGGGCAAACCCTGATTCAGTCACTCGCCTCGGGTTTTCGTCTCGTCGATTACTCTTTGCGCTCAAACTCGCCTTCGATGGTGGTGCCCCCCTGCTTCGGATGATCGTCGAGGGATTGCTCAAACGGCGATTGAGTACGCTGGAACCCCCCCATCTGCATCCGGAACTGGTTGCTGCCGATCAGCTTGTCGGCCAGCTTGTTACGCAGCCAGGGCTGCAGCAGCAGGATCCCGAAAAAGTCAGTGACAAAACCCGGGATGATCAGCAGCAGACCGGCCAGCGCCAGCATCATGCCACCCATCACCTCGCGGCCCGGCATCTCGCCCTGCTGCATCTTCTGCTGGGCACTGAACAGGGTCTTGAGCCCTTCACTGCGCACCAGAGAAGAGCCCAGAATGGCGGTCAGGATGAGCAAGCCGACGGTCGGCAGCGCTCCAATCACAGAACCGACCTCGATCATCACGGTGAGCTCCAGTACCACCAGACCCACCAACAGCAGAAACAGCTTGCCCATATAAGCTCCACAACCAGTCAAATGTGAGAAAAAGTGGTCCCGCGAACCGGGAGCTGCACACGATGTTCAGACGCGCGAGTCACCACTTCCTACCCCCAATAAATGGGGGCCAACCCGCCCATTTCAAGCCACCCAAATGACCCCCTCATCAACCAGACGCTAAAAAATCAGCAAAAAATTACAAATTTTTATAAAAATCATGGTGATAAATCATGTACAACATATGTGTACATTCATCAAAGGAATTTGAAGATGTCACCAGATTAGTGATCCAGCTCTAATAACCGATACCTCAATTGGAGTAGTATGTTGATTAGTTATTAGGGAGGTCACACTCCCAATCGCCCCACTCGGTGTGTGGTGCTTCAGGATGAGCTGTGCGCAAGGAACTCGCGACCACTCGGTGAGGATTTTTCCATTTATCTGATTTCTGAGGCATTACAATGAGCGACATCAAGAACGTCCGCATTGAAGAAGACTTGCTGGGCACTAAAGAAGTTTCCAATGATCTCTACTACGGTGTGCACACCCTGCGCGCTGTCGAGAACTTCAAGATCAGCTCTCAGAAGATTTCTGACGTTCCGGAATTCGTACGTGGCATGGTGCTGACCAAGAAGGCCGCTGCGCTGGCCAACGGCGAGCTCGGTACCATCCGTCCTGAAATTGCAGACAAGATCGTGGAAGCCTGCGACCTGATGCTGAACACCGGCAAGTGCTTCGACCAGTTCCCGGTCGACGTTTACCAGGGCGGTGCCGGTACCTCCGTCAACATGAACACCAACGAAGTGCTGGCCAACATCGCACTGGAGATCATGGGTCTGGAGAAAGGTCGTTACGACGTCATCAACCCGAACGATCACGTCAACAAGTGCCAGTCCACCAACGATGCCTACCCCACCGGTTTCCGCGTTGCTGTTGTAAACAGCACCGACGTGACCCTGCATGCCCTGGAAGCGCTGATCGCCGCTTTCGACGTCAAGGCTAACGAGTTCAAGAAGATCCTGAAGATGGGCCGTACCCAGCTGCAGGACGCCGTGCCGATGACCCTGGGTCAGGAGTTCCACGCATTCGCCGTGACCCTGCGCGAAGAGATCAAATCCATCAAGCGTTGCCAGGAGCTGCTGCTGGAAGTGAACCTGGGCGCTACCGCCATCGGTACCGGCCTGAACACTCCGCCCGAGTACTCTGCACTGGCCATCAAGCGTCTGGCCGAGATCACCGGCCGTGCCTATGTACCGGCTGAAGACCTGATCGAAGCGACCTCCGACTGCGGCGCCTACGTCATGCTGCACGGCGCCATCAAGCGTCTGGCCATGAAGCTCTCCAAGATCTGTAACGACCTGCGTCTGCTCTCCTCCGGCCCGCGCACTGCCCTGAAAGAGATCAACCTGCCGGAAATGCAGGCTGGTTCCTCCATCATGCCGGCCAAGGTCAACCCGGTTATCCCGGAAGTGGTCAACCAGTCCTGCTTCAAGGTATTCGGTAACGACATCACCATCACCTTCGCCGCCGAAGCCGGTCAGCTGCAGCTGAACGTCATGGAGCCGGTGATTGGTCAGGCAATGTTCGAATCCCTGAGCCTGATGGAAAAAGCCTGTATCTCCCTGCGCGAGAAGTGCGTGGAAGGTATCACCGCCAACCCGGAAATCTGCATGAACCACGTGCTGAACTCCATCGGTATCGTGACCTACCTGAACCCCTTCATCGGTCACCACGAAGGGGACATCGTTGGCAAGATCTGCGCCCAGACCGGCAAGAACGTACGTGAAGTCGTACTGGAGCGCGGCCTGCTGAGCGCCGAGCAGCTGGACGAGATCCTCTCCATCGAGAACCTGATGAACCCGCAATACAAGGCCAAGCGTTTCACTCGCGAAACCACTGTATAAGCGACGCATGGGCCGGGATCTTCCCGGCCCATTTAAAGTCAGTTCCCGATTGGTCTTTATCCCCAGCCCGATCGGGAATTGGCTTTTTGCCAAATAAAAACCAAAAAACTAAAAAATGGAGTTATCGCTATGATTGGAATCGAGTTACTTGTCGTGCTCGCCGCTATCTATCTGGGCGCCCGGATAGGCAGCATCGGCATCGGCTTTGCCGGTGGTCTGGGGGTTCTGGTCCTGACCTGGGGCCTCGGGGTGCAGATCCCGAGCGACCAGCTGGTCACCTACATCCCCTGGGATGTGATCATGATCATTGCGTCCGTCATTTGCGCCATCGCCTGTATGCAACTGGCTGGCGGGATGGACTATCTGGTCTCCCTGGCTGAAAAAGCGCTGCGCAAGAACCCCAAATACATCACCTTCGCCGCCCCGGTCGTCACCTATCTGATGACCATGCTGGCCGGTACCGGTCACACCGCCTTCTCCACCCTGCCGGTTATCGCAGAAGTGGCCAAAGAGCAGGGGATCCGCCCGTCCCGTCCGCTCTCCATCGCGGTGGTAGCCTCCCAGATCGCCATCACAGCCTCCCCGATCTCTGCCGCTGTGGTTGCCTTCTCCGGCATGCTCGAGCCGTTCGGTGTTGACTACCTGACCCTGCTGGCCATCTGCATCCCCTCCACCTTCCTGGCCTGTATCCTGGGTGCCTTCATCGCCAACATGATGGGCAAGCCGCTGGAACAGGACGAAGTCTATCTGGAGCGTAAAGCCAAGGGCCAGATCAAGCTGCGCGGCACCAGCCAGCTGGAAATCAAACCCTACGCCAAGCTGTCCGTCTGGATCTTCATCGCCGCCATCGTGGCCGTGATGGCCTATGCCACCGCGATCTCCGGTAAAGTTGGCCTGATCACCAACCCGCCGATCCCCCGCGATGGCGCCATCATGGGCATCATGCTGGCCGCTGCCACCATCATGACTCTGGTGTGCAAACTGGACGCCACTCAAGTGACCAACATGCCGACCTTCAAGTCCGGTATGTCCGCCTGTATCTGCGTACTGGGTGTGGCCTGGCTGGGTAACGTCTTCGTGAAAGGCAACATGGACACCATCCAGCTGATCGCTGGCGACCTGCTGAACCAGTACTCCTGGCTGCTGGCCGTGGTGCTGTTCTTCGCCGCCATGCTGCTCTACTCACAGGGTGCAACCACCAAGGCCCTGATGCCTGCCGCTCTGGCACTGGGTGTCAGCCCGCTGACCGCCATCGCCTCTTTCGCGGCCGTGAGCGCCCTGTTCGTACTGCCGACCTACCCGACCCTGCTGGCCGCGGTAGAGATGGACGACACCGGCTCAACCCGCATCGGCAAAGCCGTGTTCAACCACCCCTTCTTTATCCCCGGCACCGCCACCATCGCGATTGCCGTGGCGCTGGGCTTCTTCTTCGGCGGCATCATGCTGTAATCGCATCGCCTGTCGATCGCCAATCAAAAATCCCCGCCAGCTGGCGGGGATTTTTTTGCGCCTCTCTCAGACACTGGCTGCTGATAGCGGAACCGTCGTGCCAGATTCCGTATCAACCGCAGTCAAACGCATCAGATACCCGTGCATGGCGTCACACCGCGCCGTCACCTCCCTCTCTTCACCTCTTTATCATCAGGCGCGTTCTGGCGGCACTCTGTGGGCGCAGGCATCTATCAGGATCGGGCGATGGCGAGCTGACGGTAATAAAGGACGAAAACAGAGCCGCAGGCAGGAGCTGGCAAAGGCATAAGGAAAAATGAGGTCATTTAGCCAAAATACATAAATTTAATTTATAGCGCGGCATGGATGCCAACAGTGGGCTTGAGGGGGTGACCGCAGACGCAGCGGAGGGATCTTCCGATCCACAAGGAGTAATCAGGCAGGCCGTGGCGCAGCAATAAAAATGCCCCGGACAGGCTCCCGTCTTCGCAGAGAGCATGCCCGGGGCATCTCACATCACTGGCCCGCTAAGGGCAGGATCCTCAGGATCAGACCGGATCCAGGGTATCCAATGGCCAGCGCGGCACGGCCTTGACCGCCAGCGGCTCGAACACGCCCGCCTTCAGACGCTGCATGCCGGCATAGGCGATCATGGCGCCGTTATCAGTGCAATATTCGGTGCGCGGATAGAACACCTCGCCCTTGAGGCTCTCCATCAGCTCGGCCAGCTGGGCGCGCAGGTGACGGTTGGCACTGACACCACCGGCCACCACCAGACGCTTGAGGCCGGTCTCTTTCAAGGCTCGACGGCACTTGATGGCCAGGGTATCGACCACCGCATCTTCAAACGCACGGGCGATATCGGCGCGGGTTTGCTCATCATCACCGTTGGCAGCGATGGTGTTGGCGGCAAAGGTCTTGAGGCCGGAGAAGCTCATGTCGAGCCCGGGGCGATCAGTCATGGGACGGGGGAAGTGGAAGCGTCCGGTGGTGCCCTTCTCGGCCAGACGGGAGAGGAGAGGGCCGCCCGGATAGTCCAGCCCCATCAGCTTGGCGGTCTTGTCGAACGCCTCGCCGGCGGCATCATCGATGGATTCGCCCAGCAGCTGGTAGCTGCCGATGCCATCGACCCGCACCAGCATGGAGTGGCCACCGGAGACCAGCAGCGCCACGAAGGGGAACTCGGGGGCCTTCTCTTCCAGCATGGGCGCCAGCAGGTGACCTTCCATATGGTGGACGGCGATAGCCGGCTTGTTCCACGCCATCGCCAGTGAACGGCCGATGGTGGCCCCCACCAGAATGGCGCCAACCAGACCCGGCCCCGCGGTATAGGCGATGCCATCGATGTCATCCTTGCCCAGCCCCGCCTCCCGCAATGCGGCCTGGATCAACGGGATCGTCTTGCGAACATGATCCCGACTGGCGAGCTCGGGGACAACGCCACCGTAGTCCGCATGCAGCCTGACCTGGCTATATAACTGGTGGGAAAGGATCCCTTTTTGATCGTCGAAGATCGCGATCCCGGTTTCGTCACAGGATGTCTCTATGCCCAATACACGCATTGCTAAAAATTTTCACTGCTAAAATGAGACGGCTATGGTAACCTTCGCGGGTTTTTTAAACCAGAGCGATCTCTGCGGGTTTACTTTCATTCCCTGTCCAGAGTATAATTTCGCACCATTTTAAGTCATGCTGATCGATTGAAGGTCAGCTAACAATTTTATCACTGAGGTGAAAGGCACATGCCAGTAATCAAAGTCCGTGAAAATGAGCCGTTTGACGTTGCTCTGCGTCGCTTCAAGCGTTCTTGCGAAAAAGCCGGTATCCTGTCCGAAGTTCGTAGCCGTGAGTTCTACGAGAAGCCGACTACCATTCGTAAGCGCGCCAAAGCGTCTGCCGTTAAGCGTCACGCCAAGAAGCTGTCTCGCGAAAACGCACGTCGTATCCGCCTGTACTAATCAAGGGATCATGCCGTGTCTCTGAAGGATCAACTCAAGGATCAGCAAAAGCTCGCCATGCTTGCCAAAGACAAGCCGCGGTTGGGCGCTATCCGGTTGTTGATGGCAGAAATCAAGCAGCGTGAAGTCGATACCCGTGTCGAGCTCAATGATGAGGATATCCTCGCTGTCGTGACCAAGATGGTCAAACAGCGCCGCGATTCCATCAGCCAATTTGAAGCTGCCGGTCGCCAGGATCTCGCCGACAAAGAGTCCGCCGAGATCGTTGTGCTGCAGGAGTTCCTGCCTCAACAACTGACCGCAGACGAAATTGCCGCCCTGATCGAGCAAGCCATCGCCGAGAGCGGTGCTGCCGTCATGGCTGACATGGGTAAAGTCATGGCTGTCTTGAAGCCAAAAATTCAGGGTCGTGCCGATGTCGGCGCCGTCAGTGCTCAGGTGAAAACCCGCTTGGCGTAACAGGCAAACTCTTGTTTGGTCGAAGAAGCCGTGCTTCCTTGTGAATGCGCGGCTTTTTTATTTTCTATCGCAGTGAAACAGGACGGTTATGGCAGGCAGGATCCCCCAATCCTTTATCGACGATCTGCTCGCACGCACAGACATAGTCGAGCTGATCGACTCGCGAGTGCGGCTGAAAAAAGCCGGTAAGAACTACCAGGCTTGCTGCCCTTTTCATAACGAAAAAAGCCCCTCTTTTACCGTCAGCCAGGAGAAGCAGTTCTATCACTGTTTCGGCTGTGGCGCCCACGGCAACGCCATCGGCTTTGTCATGGAGTATGACGGCCTCGAATTCCCCGACGCCATCGAAGAGCTCGCCAGCCAGCAGGGCATGCAGGTGCCCCGCGAGCAGAGCAGCGGCGGATCTGGCCATAGCCAGCCAGCCGTCAGCAAGGATCTGTTCGAGCTGATGAACCAGATCGCCCGCTTCTACGAGAGCAATCTCAAGAGTGCTCCCCATGCGGTGGAGTACCTCAAGGGACGCGGACTAACCGGTGAAGTGGTCAAACGCTTCAACATCGGTTATGCCCCAAGCGATTGGGATCAGGTGCGTCGCCGCTTTGGTGCCAGCCGGGATCACGAACAGCTGCTTATCTCGGGTGGCATGCTGATCACTCGTGAGAGTGGCGGTGGCAGCTACGATCGTTTCCGCGATCGCATCATGTTCCCGATCCGTGACAAGCGCGGCCGGGTCATCGGCTTCGGTGGCCGGGTGCTGGGTGACGGCACCCCCAAATACCTCAACTCGCCGGAAACCCCGATTTTCCATAAAGGGCGGGAGCTGTTCGGCCTCTATGAGGTCAAGCAGGCACACAAGGATCCACGCCGGATCCTGGTGGTTGAGGGCTACATGGACGTGGTGGCGCTCGGACAGTACGACATCGACTATGCGGTGGCGGCACTGGGTACCGCGACCACCAGTGATCACATCCATACCCTGTTTCGTACCACCGCCGAGGTGGTCTGCTGCTACGACGGCGACAACGCCGGTCGTGAAGCCGCGTGGCGGGCGCTGGATAACGCCCTCCCCCATCTGCAGGATGGCCGCGAACTCAAATTCGTGTTCCTGCCCGATGGAGAGGATCCCGACTCGCTGGTACGCCAGATCGGCAAGGAGGGCTTTGAAGCCCTGCTCGATGAAGCCCAGCCGTTCGCCGACTTCATGTTCGAGCGTCTCGGTCGCGACGCGGCGCTCTCCGGTGAAGCGGGCAAGTTTGAAGTGGCCAACAAGGCCGCAGAACTTATCCGCCGCGTGCCGGAAGGGTTCACCCGTGAGGGGCTGATCACCCGCCTCTCCAGCATGATGCGCTGGGGTGAGAACAAGCAGCGAATTGCCGAGCTCTTTGCCCGCAACAGCCAACCCAAGGCCGAGGTCAACAAGCCCAAGGCAGCCAAACTTACCCCGCTGCGCCGGGCACTGGCCCTGATGGTTCAATACCCGGCCGTGACGGCAGAGCTACCGGCAATGCCGGAGCTGGCGGGTTTGCGCTTGCAAGGGATTACCTTCCTGCTGCAGCTGCATCAGCAGATCCTGGCACAGCCCGGTATCACTACCGGCATCCTGCTGGAGCACTGGCGCGGCACCAAAGAGGGGGAAATCCTCGCCCAGCTGGCAATGCACGACCTGTTCGAGGAGATCAAACTCGATCAGGAGCCGGATATTCTGGGAGAGTTGCAGGATACCTTCGTCGGTTTCATCAACCTGTTTCTGAAACAACGGATCGAAGAATTGCAGGCCAAAGTGGCTCAGGAAGGACTAAGCTCCGAAGAAACCCAAGAGTTGATGATGCTGATCAGAGAGGTGCAAATTGAGAAAAGAAATGAGAGTGGGGCTTGATATTTGAGTGATTAGTCCCAATATGGATAGCGTTGCCCGAATCGACGGGATGAAAAGCAAAAATTTTATAACCGCCTGGCCCCGACAATACTGCGGGCAGGGGTTTCTCATGACCGACGCCGCAACCAGACATAGCATGTCTGGCGGTTTTCTATTAGAATTGGCTATTTGCGCAGCAGCGCACTGTACGCGCAACCTAGCAGCACCAACCGGATGAGTTCTATGGAGCAAACCCCGCAGTCTCAGCTTAAACTCCTCGTTGCCAAAGGTAAAGAACAGGGCTACCTGACCTATGCCGAGGTGAACGATCACCTCCCGCAAGATATTGTCGATTCAGACCAGATCGAAGACATCATTCAGATGATCAACGATATGGGCATTCAAGTGGTTGAAAACGCTCCGGATGCCGATGACTTGATCATGGCTGAAGGGGGTACCGCCGATGAGGACGCTGCCGAAGCAGCGGCCCAGGCTCTGGCATCTGTTGAATCCGAGATTGGTCGCACGACCGATCCCGTCCGCATGTACATGCGGGAAATGGGTACTGTCGAACTGCTGACCCGCGAAGGCGAAATCGACATCGCCAAGCGTATCGAAGACGGTATCAACCAGGTACAAAGCTCCGTAGCGGAGTACCCGGAAGCCATCACTTACCTGCTCGAACAGTACGACAAGTACGAAGCCGAGCAGCTGCGTCTCTCCGACATCATCTCCGGTTTTATCGATCCGAACGATACCGAAGATATGGCGCCGACCGCCACTCACATCGGTTCCGAACTCAGCGAGGATGACCTGGCTGACGAAGACGAAGATGAAGACGAAGATGAAGACGAAGACGGTGACAACTCTGACGATGACGGTGACGGTGGTCCGGATCCGGAAGTCGCTCGCGAGAAGTTCGCCGAACTGCGCGCCCAGTATGAAGTGACCCGCCTCTCCATTCAGAAGAATGGTCGCGCGCACGATGATACCCAGGCCGCCATCGCCCAGCTGGCCGATGTGTTCCGTCAATTCCGCCTGATGCCCAAGCAGTTCGATCGCCTGGTCAACAACATGCGCGAAATGATGGAGCGGGTTCGCGTGCAGGAACGCATTATCATGAAACTCTGCGTTGAGCAGGCCAAGATGCCGAAGAAAACCTTCGTCGCGGCCTTCACCAACAACGAGTGCGAAACAGCCTGGTTTGAATACCAGAAGCAGGCTGGTAAAGCCTGGTCTCCCCGTCTGATGGAGATGGATGAAGAGGTGCAGCGCGCCATCGGCAAACTGCAGCAGATCGAAGAAGAGACCGGTCTGTCGATTGCCCAGATCAAGGATATCAACCGTCGCATGAGCATCGGTGAGGCCAAGGCCCGCCGTGCGAAGAAAGAGATGGTTGAGGCCAACTTGCGTCTGGTTATCTCCATCGCCAAGAAGTACACCAACCGCGGTCTGCAGTTCCTCGATCTGATCCAGGAAGGCAACATCGGTCTGATGAAGGCGGTAGACAAGTTTGAATACCGTCGTGGCTACAAGTTCTCGACCTATGCAACCTGGTGGATTCGTCAGGCCATTACCCGCTCCATCGCGGATCAGGCCCGTACCATCCGTATCCCGGTACACATGATCGAGACCATCAACAAGCTCAACCGTATCTCCCGTCAAATGCTGCAGGAGATGGGTCGTGAACCGAACCCGGAAGAGCTGGCCATGCGCATGGGCATGCCGGAAGACAAGATCCGCAAGGTACTGAAAATCGCCAAAGAGCCTATCTCCATGGAGACGCCTATCGGTGATGATGAAGATTCCCACTTGGGCGACTTCATCGAAGATACCACTCTGGCTCTGCCGGCCGATGCAGCCACCAGCGAAAGCCTGCGCAACGCTACCCGCGAAGTGCTGGCCGGTCTGACTGCTCGCGAAGCCAAGGTGCTGCGGATGCGTTTCGGTATCGACATGAACACCGACCACACCCTCGAGGAAGTGGGCAAGCAGTTCGACGTTACCCGTGAGCGTATTCGTCAGATTGAAGCCAAGGCACTGCGCAAACTGCGCCACCCGAGCCGCTCGGAAGTGCTACGCAGCTTCCTGGACGAATAGTCCTGACCCTGTGCCAACCAGCTTGCCAAAGCCCCGCTATGCGGGGCTTTGTTTTGTCTGGCATTTACCCTTGCGACCCGCTTTGCCCCCTCTATCAAGCTGGACAATTAGTCGCCAAGTGGTTGATATGCCTATAGACTGCCCTTTCCTCTTCCCCTATAATCCACGCCGCTAAACGCACAATTTGGCCCCTTAGCTCAGTTGGTCAGAGCAGTCGACTCATAATCGATTGGTCGTGGGTTCAAGTCCCCCAGGGGCCACCAAATTGAAAAAGGCCGCTCATCATGAGCGGCCTTTTTGCATCTGCGGATCGGGCAGTGTCCAGTGATGAGATCGATGAGGCCATAAGAAAAGACCCGCCATTGGCGGGTCTGGACAGGTTCCGGATCAGGCACCTCAAGCGAGAGCAAGGAGCCTAATGCTGAGCCTCAGGTCTGCTCGTCGCGACACTGGTTCGAGGCATGACGGGGAAGCGAGGGCAGCATCCGGATCACCAGACTGCTGCGCTGACGCCATGAGGTGAACCCAATGGCCAGCAGATGCAGTGCGATCATGCCCTGCAGTGCCCAGGTGCACCAGACGTGCCAGTCATCAGCCCCCAGATCAAACCCCATCTCGGTATTCTGGAACCAGCCGGTACCGGCAGTTGCCAGCACCAGCAGCCAGAGCGCCCATACCGCCAACTTGCCGCTGCCGTGATGGCCCGGAGCCGGCGGCAACCGTTCACGCATCTCGTGGATCTGCTGGCGAAAATCCTCACCTTTGGGGATAAGGGCGCCCAGGCGGGCGTAGCCACGGGCAAAGGTGAGCCCCCAGAGCAAACGCACGGAGACCAGCGCGATAGCCGTATAACCGAGCCACTCGTGCCAATCCTCTCCCGCCTCATTGAGCCAGAGATTGCCGATACAGATGGCCGCCACACCCCAATGGGTCAGGCGAACCACTGCATCCCAGCGAAAGGGATCACCCTTTTTGCTTGGCATACTTGTGATACTCCTTCTTCAGGTCGTTGACCTTGGCCAGGTGCTCGCGCGCCTTGGCTTCGTCACCGGCCTTGAGTGCAGCCAGGCTGGCATCCAGCTCGGTCTGTACCTCATTCATGCCCTCGAGGAACTTCTCCTTCTTGGCGGCAGGCATGTTCTTCTGCTTGGCGATGTCGAGCTGAGCCTTCATCTCGTTGATGTGCTTCTCCATGGTAGCCGCATCATCAGCCTTGACCGCCTGCTTGTAGTTGAAGCCAATCTTCTTCATCGGCTGTTCCAGATCGCCAGCCATGGCAGGTAACGCGATCAGACCGAACATCAGGGGCAGCAGCAGGGGGCGAACAGTTTTCAACATGGGATTTCCTTATATAACAACATGCTCAAATTATTAGGGTCACCTATGAATCCAAACAGGAATTCATCACCAGCATAATGCCATGACTCATGGTGAAGCGTTTGTGAAAAATGATGTTTTTTGTGGCAAATAGTGACAAGAGTGCCTCGCTTGTTAACCACGGCAACATGAATGCATCGACAATAAGGCACTTTCCGGCATAAAAAACCCCGCCATTGGCGGGGCTTGTTACTGCGGGTATCGGCCATCAGCCAGCCTGCTGTTCACGTTCGATGGCGCGCCAGCCGATGTCATTGCGATAGAAGACACCGTCCCACTGGATCCGGGCAGCCAGCTGATAGGCACGCTGCTGCGCTTCGGCCACTGTGTGGCCCAGCGCGGTGGCGCACAGCACCCGGCCACCGGCGGTCACTACGGTATCGCCATCAAGGCGGGTTCCCGCGTGGAATACCTTCTCGCCGCTCGCCTCTTCCACCGGCAGGCCGCTGATGGCCTTGCCATGCTGGTAGTCGCCGGGATAGCCGCCAGCGGCCAGCACCACACCAATGGCTACGCGGGGGTCATAATTCGCCTCAACCTGATCCAGCTTGCCGGCACAGGCGGCCAGACAGAGTTCCACCAGATCGGAGCGCATCCGCAGCATGATGGGTTGGGTCTCGGGATCACCGAAACGGCAGTTGAATTCGATCACCTTGGGATTGCCCTGACCGTCGATCATCAGGCCAGCGTAGAGGAAACCGGTGTAGACGTTGCCCTCGGCCGCCATGCCGCGCACGGTCGGCATAATCACCTGCTCCATCACCTTGCGGTGTACTTCATCAGTCACCACTGGCGCCGGCGAATAGGCGCCCATACCGCCAGTATTGAGGCCGGTATCGCCATCCCCTACCCGCTTGTGATCCTGACTGGTCGCCATCGGCAGCACATGCTCGCCATCGACCATGACGATGAAGCTCGCCTCCTCCCCTTCCAGGAACTCCTCGATCACCACCCGGGCGCCAGCGTCGCCAAAAGCATTGCCTGAGAGCATGTCGCGCACGGCCTCTTCGGCCTCGGTCAGGGTCATCGCCACGATCACCCCCTTGCCTGCGGCCAGACCATCGGCCTTGATGACGATGGGCGCCCCCTTCTCGCGCAGATAGGCCAGCGCTGGCTCAACCTCGGTGAAGTTCTGGTACTCGGCAGTCGGGATGGCGTGACGGGCCAGAAAATCCTTGGCAAAGGCCTTGGAGCCCTCCAGCTGGGCAGAAGCCGCAGTCGGACCGAAGATAGCCAGCCCCTCGGCACGGAAGGCATCGACCACCCCTTTCACCAGCGGCGCTTCCGGGCCGACGATGGTCAGACCGATGCGCTGCTCCTTGGCAAACGCCAGCAGAGCCGGGATATCGGTAGCAGCGATGGCCACGTTCTCGATGCTCCCTTCGTGAGCGGTGCCAGCATTGCCGGGGGCGACGAAGACCCGGGTCACCAGAGGGGATTGCTTGGCTTTCCAGGCCAGGGCGTGTTCGCGGCCACCATTGCCAATGATCAGTACTTTCATCGTATCGCTCGCTTCTATGTGGGTCACAGGCTTCCGCCAGAGGGAAGCCGGTCGCAATAGTCAGTGGAAAAGAGACAACAAAAGGGCCGCCCGTGGCGGCCCTGATCCATCAGTGACGGAAGTGGCGCATGTTGGTGAATACCATGCACATGCCGTGCTCGTCGGCTGCGTCGATCACCTCCTGATCGCGCATCGAGCCACCCGGCTGGATCACGCAGGAGATACCGGCGGCGGCGGCGGCATCGATGCCGTCGCGGAACGGGAAGAAGGCATCGGAGGCCATGACGGAGCCCGCCACGGTCAGCCCTTCATCTGCCGCCTTGATACCGGCAATCTTGGCCGAATAGACGCGGCTCATCTGGCCGGCGCCAACGCCGATGGTCTGGCCATCTTTGGCGTAGACAATGGCATTGGATTTGACGAACTTGGCCACTTTCCAGCAGAACAGCAGATCTTGTAGCTCGGCCTCGGTCGGCTGACGCTTGCTGACCACGGTCAGGTCACCCAAAGTCACCATGCCGAGATCGCGCTCCTGCACCAGCAGGCCGCCGTTGACGCGCTTGAGTTCAAACCCTTGCGCCGGAGCAGTCCACTGACCGCATTCGAGCAGACGCACGTTCTGCTTGGCAGCGACCGCTTCGCGGGCCTCTTGACTGACAGTCGGGGCAATAATCACCTCGACGAACTGACGCTCGACGATGGCCTTGGCGGTGGCGCCATCCAGTTCGCGGTTGAAGGCGATGATGCCGCCAAAGGCGGAGGTGGGATCGGTCTGGTAGGCGCGATCGTAGGCACTCAGCAGGTCGTTACCGACGGCCACGCCACACGGGTTGGCATGTTTGACGATGACGCAGGCCGGCTCGTCGAACTCCTTCACGCACTCCAGCGCCGCATCGGTGTCGGCGATGTTGTTGTAGGAGAGCGCCTTGCCCTGCAGCTGGATAGCGCTGGAGACAGAACCCAGAGCGGCATGCTCTTCGGCGTAGAAGGCGGCTGCCTGATGGCTGTTTTCGCCGTAACGCATGTCCTGCTTCTTGATGAACTGGCTGTTGAAGGTGCGCGGGAAGCGGGACTTCTCGTCACCCTCCTTGTTGTCACCGTAAGAAGGAACCATTGTGCCAAAGTAGTTGGCGATCATGCCGTCGTAGGCAGCGGTGTGCTCGAAGGCTGCGATGGCCAGATCGAAACGGGTCGCCAGCTTCAGGCTGTTGCCGTTGGCATCCATTTCGCGAATAACCCGATCATAGTCGGCAGCTTTGACGACGATAGCGACATCTTTATGGTTTTTGGCGGCAGAACGCACCATGGTCGGGCCGCCGATGTCGATGTTCTCGACCGCATCGGCCAGGGTGCAGCCCGCTTTGGCCACGGTGGCGGCGAAGGGGTAGAGGTTGACGACAACCATGTCGATGGGGGAGATAGCGTGCTGGGCCATGATGGCGTCATCCTGATCCCGACGGCCGAGGATGCCGCCATGAACCTTGGGATGCAGGGTCTTGACCCGGCCATCCATCATTTCAGGGAAACCCGTGTAGTCGGAGACCTCGGTCACCGGCAGACCCGCCTCGCCAAGCAGCTTGGCGGTACCGCCCGTGGAGAGCAGGGCAACACCACGCTCGTTGAGTGCCTTGGCAAATTCCAGAATGCCAGTTTTGTCAGACACACTCAGCAGTGCACGGCGAATGGGTCGAGCTTGTTCCATCACACTATCGTCCTCAACATAACGGGGACCGTTCCATGGGAGGCGAGGCTCAACACAGAGAGTCCCCAAATAAATGGAAGTGGGGGATTTCGCAAACCACTCTCGCCCCGACATCCGGCAAAAGCGTTTTAGGAAATGCCCGCTTGGTGCGGCACTCTGTTATGGGCGCGTATTCTACACAAAAAATGTGACCTGTGGTGGATTTTTTGAAACAGCAAAGCCTTATTTGGCGCGGCGTTAAACGTTTTCCACCTGATTCTCTCGAAACGTTTGCACTTTCAGTGTTTTATGGAAAAAAGGGTCGCCAGGAGATGTTTATCTGCCCCTTTTATGCCCTTGGCTGGCAATCCATGGGCAAAGGGGTGATAGTGGATTCCGGTTTTTGTGGCGGCATACATTCAAGGGGAGAGAGAGCATGTATCGGATCGGTGAACTGGCCAAGGCGTGCGGGGTCAAGGCAGATACCCTGCGTTTTTACGAGAAGAACGGGCTTATCTCACCGGGGATCCGCAACGAATCCGGCTACCGCCTCTACAGCGAACAGGACAAGCGGCGGCTGGAGTTTATTATCCGCGCCAAGTCGGTCGGATTCTCGCTGGCCGATATCGGCGAGCTGCTCGACCTCGATACCAACAAGGCCAAAGTCACCTGTCAGGAGGTGAAAGCGGTAGCCGACACCAAGCTGGCCCAGGTGGAGCAGAAGATCATCGAACTGACCCGCTTTCGCGACAATCTGCGCGAGCTCTCCAATATCTGCTGCGGCGGCCCCCGCTCGGCGGAGCACTGCGCAATCCTCGAGACGCTGGAATCTGGCGCCCCGGCCCATCACGAGCATCACAGCCACGACCAGCATGACCCGGTTCACGGCTGACATGGTATGCCTGACTGAGCGTGCCTGGCTCAGTGTGACTGACTCGGCGCCGCCGACGCATTGCTCCGGCGGCGATTTGGTGACAAAATCGCCGCATTTTTAACCGGTGCCAGTGCATCCGGTTGCCGGGCGCTCAGCTGAACAGGCGCTCGCAGCGAAAACCACCATCCAGACACAAGAATCAACACACCAAGAGAAAAGAAGAGGAGCCATCATGGCCAAGATCCGGGTCGACCAACCCGCCCTCCCCCGTGAGGAGCATGCGCAAGGGGGCCACTATGCCCACCAGCGCGGCGAGATAAAGGATAACCATCTGCATGCCCTGCTCTCCGATCCCCTGTTTCGCAGCCGGGTCGAGCGCAACAAGAAGGGCAAGGGGAGTTACCAGCGCAAGGCCAAATTCGGCAAGCGGTGGGAGCCCGGCCAACAGCAGATGATCCGCGTCTGCTGCTGAGCGGGTTTCTACCGACCAAAACAATCAGGGCGCCATTGGCGCCCTGATTGTTTTGACAGAAGAAGCGATTTGGCAACGCCAACTCACAGCCTCAACAGGCCGCTCACTCATCCATAAAGAGTTCGAGCAACACGTTGAGATAGCGATGGCCGAGAGAAGTGAGCTGCCAGCTCTCTCCCAAATCCTCGATCAGCTCCTTGCTTTGGGCGATGGCGAGCACCGTCTCCACCCGCTCCAGCGGCAAGCCGGTATAGGCCTCGAACTCCGCCTTGGGGGCCGGTTCAAACAGGCGGAAGCGGTTCATAAAGTATTCGAGCGGCAGATCGTCTGCCGTCACCTGCCACTGCTCGTCCAGATAGGGGCGACTCTTGTCCAGATACCCTTTCGGATGCTTCACCTTGGCGGTGCGCAGGATCTGCTGATCCGCGAGATCAGTCACCTTGCCGTGGGCGCCGCAGCCAATCCCCAGATAGTCACCGAAGCGCCAGTAGTTGAGGTTGTGATGGCACTGGTAGCCCTCTTTGGCATAAGCCGAGATCTCGTACTGGCGATAACCGCTGGCGGTGAGCATGGCGTGGCCCTGCTCGTAGATATCCCACAGGGTGTCATCTTCCGGCAGTTTGGGCGGTTTGGAGGCAAAGGCCGTGTTCGGCTCTATGGTGAGCTGATACCAGGAGAGGTGCGGCGGTGCGCAGTCGATAGCCTGCTGCAGGTCGTAAAGGGCATCATCCAGACTCTGATCCGGCAGACCGTGCATCAGATCCAGATTGAAAGTGGGCAACTTGATGGCGTGGGCCAGTGCCGCCGCCTTGCGCGCCTCTTCCGGGCCGTGAATGCGGCCGAGGCGGCTCAGCTTCTCCTGCTGGAAGCTCTGCACACCGATGGAGATGCGGTTGATGCCGGCGCGCTGGAAACCGGCGAATTTGTCCGCCTCCACCGTACCCGGGTTCGCCTCCATGGTGATCTCGCAATCTGCGGTGAGCGGAATGCGGGCCCGAACCCCGTCCAGCAAGGCTTGCATCGCCTCCACCGTCAGCAGGCTGGGGGTGCCGCCGCCGATAAAGATCGAGGAGAGCGGCCGCCCCTGTGCCCACTTCAGATCCTGATCCAGATCCTCCAGCAGGGCGGCGACATATTCGAGGTGAGGCAACTCCCCCTTCTGGGCATGGGAGTTGAAGTCACAGTAAGGGCACTTCTGGACGCACCAGGGCACATGAATATAGAGAGAGAGCGGCGGCAGTTGCAGCATGGACGTTCCAATAAAACGGGGGCTCAAGGCCCCCATTGTAGATGACAATATGCGATGGGCGGTGGGGGCTTAACTCAGTGAGCCGCCAGCGCCGCTTTCAGTTTGGCCAGCGCCTGGGCACGGTGGCTCAGCTGGTTTTTCAGCTCGGCCGGCATCTGGGCCGCGGTGCAGTCGTGGTCCGGCACGAAGAAGACGGGGTCATAGCCAAAACCATGCTGACCGCGCTGCTCGTCGATGATCATCCCTTCCCAGCTTGCCTGACAGATGATGGGGGTGGGATCGTCGGCGTGGCGCATATAAACCAGCACACACCAGAAGCGGGCGCTCTTGAGATAATCAGGCGCCCCTTTGAGCTCAGCCAGCAACTTCTCGATATTGGCCTTGTCACCGGCACCCTGACCGGCAAAGCGGGCGGAGTAGACCCCGGGACGACCCTGCAGCAGATCCACTTCCAGACCGGAGTCATCGGCAACGGCGGGCAAGCCGGTAATGCGGGCGGCATGGCGCGCCTTGATGATGGCGTTTTCAACGAAGGTGGTGCCGGTCTCATCGGCATCGGAGACAGCAAACTCGCTCTGCGGGATCACCTGGATCTTCATGTCGGCCAGCATGGCGGCCAACTCCTTCACCTTTTTCTGGTTACCTGTTGCCAGGACAAGCTTGTTCATCGAGCACCTCCGCAAAAATAATCAGCGCATTCTATGCGGCGCAAGCGTTTAGTAAAAGCGCCAATTACAGCTGCTGCCATGGCTTGAGCGGGAGTTATCCCCCTTTCAATAGAGCGCTTTTTGATACATGTTTCCGCAGAGGAATAACCGAAGTGATTAAATACCATTTCTATTCATTACTTTGAGCCAGTAGACTCGCGCACCAATTCAATTCCGGCTGATAGAGAGGTGACAGATGCCATTGATTCTTTTACTCGTACTGCTGGTGCTGTTCAGCCCGTTGGCCATCGACATCTACCTGCCCGCCATTCCGCAGATGGCCGAACAGCTCGGGGCGGAAGTGACCCTGATGCAGGGCACCATCACCTGGTTCCTGTTCAGCATGGGGCTGGGACAACTGCTGGTCGGTCCGCTGGCCGACCGCTATGGCCGCAAACCGGTTGCTCTGGGCGGCGTGCTGCTCTACGGTCTGAGCGCGCTGGGGGCCGGTTTCGCCGCCAGCCTCGGCGAATTGATGCTGGCGCGAGTACTGCAGGGCTTTGGCGCCTGCGCCACCTCGGTCGCCGCCTTCTCGGTGGTGCGTGACAGCTATGGCCCGAAAAAGAGCGGCCAGATGATCTCCTATCTCAATGGCGCCATCTGCTTTATCCCGGCCCTGGCCCCCCTGCTCGGTGGCTGGCTCACAGCCAAGGCGGGCTGGTCGGCCAACTTCTGGTTTATGGCCGGTTATGCGCTCATCGTCGGCAGCTGGCTGCTGTGGCGGATGCCGGAGACCCGCCCTGAGGAGACCCGCAGCGAAGGGGCCCTCATCAGCTGGTCGCGCTACAGCCCGGTACTGCGCACCCCCAGCTTCCTGTTCAACGCGGCGCTGTGCATGCTGGCGATGGCGGTTATCCTCGCCTATGTCACCGCTGCGCCGGTACAACTGATGGTGAAGCTGGGACTGGATATGAGCGGCTTTAGCTACTGGTTTACCGCCAACGCCGCGCTCAACATTCTGGCCTGTTTCATGGCCCCGCGCTTTATCGCCAAGGTGGGGCCAAGACGCACCCTGCGTATCGGCCTGCTGGTACTGATGCTCTCGGCCATCGCCCTGACCCTCGCGATGCACATCGAACATCCGCTGGCGATGATGGGGCCGGTATTCCTCTCCAGCATCGGCTTTGCCATGATCCTGGGTTCGGCCGCCGGGATGGCGCTGGCACCGTTCGGCCACTGCGCCGGTACCGCCGCCGCCCTGCTCGGCCTGTTCCAGATGAGCGGCTCCGGTGCTCTGGTTGGCCTGACCGGCGCCCTGATGCACGACCCGCTCAGCCAGCTGGCACTGCATATGTGGCTGCTGCTACCGCCGCTGGTGATGCTGATGACACGCCGCGGACGCCGCTTGTGTTTGCAATAAATCCTGTGCTCTGATGCACACTCCGGGGGCCGTGGGCCCCCTTCTTGTTTGTCACTCGACGTCAGCGGAGAACCCCGATGAGCCACTCTCTCAACGCCGCCCTGGTGGGCTATGGCTTTGCAGGCAAGACCTTCCACGCCCCCTTCCTCTCCACCACGCCCGGTTTATCTCTGAGCTGGGTGGTGAGCCGCGATGCTGCCAAGGTGCAGGCCGATCTGCCCGGCTGCCGGGTTGGTTCACTGGAAGAAGTGCTGAGCGATGAGACCGTCGATCTGGTGGTGATCGCCACCCCCAACGATACCCATGCCCCCCTCGCCCGCCAGGCGCTGCTGGCAGGCAAGCACGTCGTCATCGACAAGCCGTTTGCGCTGGATCTGGCCGAAGCGGCAGAGCTGGTCGAGTTGGCCGAAAAGCAGCAGCGACTGCTCAGCATCTTCCACAACCGCCGTTGGGACGGGGATTTCCTTACCGTGCGCCGTTTGATTGCCGAGGGGACGCTGGGGCAGATCGCCCAGTTCGAATCCCATTTCGATCGCTATCGCCCCGAGGTGCGTCAACGCTGGCGCGAAGCGGGTGGCCCGGGTTCCGGCCTCTGGTTCGATCTCGGCCCCCATGTGCTGGATCAGGCGCTGCAGCTGTTCGGCCAACCGGACTGGCTGCAGGCAGACCTTGCCGGGCAGCGCCCCGGTGCCCTGGCTGATGACTACTTCCATGTGGTGCTGGGCTATGGTGAACGGTCTGGCGCAATGCGAGTGATCCTGCATGGTAGCTGTCTGGTATCGGCCACCATGCCCCGCTTTATCGTTCACGGCAGTCAGGGCTCGTTTGTCAAATTCGGTATGGATGTGCAGGAAGATCAGCTCAAGCTGGGCAAGCGGCCACCGGCAGCGGATTGGGGGTTGGATAGCGAACCCGGTCAGCTCAGTCGCATCGTGGATGGCCAATTGCAGCAACAGAGCCTGACCGGCGCAGCGGGCGATTACGGCGCCTACTACCGTGGCGTCTGTGCCGCCATCAGAGGTGAGGGAGATAACCCGGTACCCGCCACGGAAGCATTGGCGGTGATGGCACTGCTGGATCTGGCCCGCGAGAGCAACCGCTTGGGGCAACGGCTGAGCTGTCAAAAGCTGTCTGACTAACGCGGTACAGGTTGCCGCTCTGACAGATATGAATACCGTTTAAACTGCCAATCAACATCAATAACTTGGTTGTTTATTGTGCACAAACCGCAAATAAGCGGCATCTTGTATTGATATCAGTCGTTGCAGTGGAGCTTTTTATCCACTGCACGAAAAAATGTCATTGTGATATCCGTTTTCATCGGTAACCAATGGGGCTATATTGCGCCCGCCTGCCTGAGTCCCGGCCTCTTGTTTTATTCCGGGTCACGGTGGGCGCAGTGATGGTTGTTTCGACCATCTCTCCATCTTTTTTTGAGGGAATGCACATGAACAAAGTACTGGTAGCCGGTATCCTGGGTCTGATGTTGACTGCTTGCGGTCAGAAAGAAGAAAAAGCTGCCGCGCCTGCTGCTGCTCCGGCCGCCGAAGTTGCTGCAACTGTAGAAAAAGCCGCTAGCGAAGCCACCTCTACTGTAGAGAAAGCCACCTCCGAAGCGACTGCAACCGTTGAAAAAGCTGCTGACGAAGCTGCTACCAAGGTTGAAGCTGCAGTGAGCGATGCCAAGGCCAACTAAGCCTGCACCTCATTGAAAGACGGGCCCCATGGGCCCGTTTTTTTATCTGCCGCTCAAGGCGCTGGATTAATCAGCGAGGTGAGAATGTGATCCTCCCAGCGGCCATTGATCATCAGATACTCCCGCGCATACCCCTCCCGCTCGAATCCGAGTCGCTCCAGCAAGGCGCCGCTACGCAGGTTAGCGGGCATATAGCAGGCCATGATGCGATGCAGTCCCTGCTCGCGAAACAGATAGTCGATGGCAGCAGTCAGGATCTCCTGCATCAGCCCCTGCCCCTCATGCTGCCGGTCAATGGCATAGCCGAGGTGACACGCCTTGAAGATCCCCATCATGATGTTGCTGAAGTTGCAGGTGGCGATCACCCGCTCACCCGCCGGATCGAGCGCCACCAGATTGACACCGGTGCCTTTGAAAAACTGGCTGTAGCTATCCTGCAGCCGGTTATGCCAGTAAGAAAGGGTGTAGAAATGGTCGTCGCGCAGCGGCTCCCACGGGGTAAGGTGGTCGCGATTGCGCCGGTAAAAGTCGAGGATCATCGGGGCCTGATCGGGGGTCAGCAGCGTCAGGTGGACCCGCTTGGTTTTGATATGGGGTAGCGCCATCAGGAGTCTCTCTGCCCAAGCCATTCGTCGCGCAGCAGGCTGTAGTGAACATGATCCACGACCCGGGAACCCAGTCGCTCCGCACGCCGGGTAATCCCCTCCTGCTGCATCCCGAGCCGCTCGCAGACGGCTCTGCTGGGCTCATTGTCGGTCGCGGCAGTGATCTCCACCTTCTCCATCCCCATCTCCTCAAACGCGTGATGGATCAATGCATGACAGGCCCGGGTAATGATGCCGTTGCCCTGCCAGCGCTCTGCCAGCCAGTAGCCGATGACCACCTTGCCAAGATCGTGATCGATGCTGTTGTAGCCAATGACCCCAACCACCTCTCCCTGATACTCGATGGCGGTGGTCAGCCCCTCGCCACGGGCAAACTTCTCGATGGCATGACGGATAAAAGTTGCGCTGTCGGCTGGACGCAAAATGAAAGGGGGCCAGGGCAGCCATTGGGAGAGGTACTCCCGGTTGTCATTGCAGAGGGCAAACAGCTCGCTCGCCATGTCTGGCTGCAAGAAGAGCAGCGCCAGCTCGTCATCCAACTGCCATGAAAACATGGGATTCTCCTTTTAAATCAGTCGCCAAAACATGGGGCTGCCCCAATGTAGCCAATCGCAACTTGGCACGCCAGCCACTTTTGTCACCCCCTCATTACCTCTCTTGGCAGGAAGAGGCGACAGCCCCGCACTATTTATCTCCCTCCAAAGAGGAGGGTGGCTCTCTGAAACCGGATAACTCTCTTCGAAAGGCTCCTTTTGATGCCCTAAATGGGCCATTCAGCAGATCCTGCTACCCCTCTGTGCTGCGCTGTCACATCTGACAGGAGGCACTTTTTTACCCCCGAACTAGCTTGAAAACGCCCGACCTGGGGTCGGTTCAACAACATCATCGATTTAAGGAAAGAAGAGATGAATAAAGTATTTCTGGCCGTGGCACTGGCCTGTTGGGGAGGTGCCGCCATGGCGGCACAAGAAGTCGAGATCAACGTTAACGCAAGCAGCGCCAGAGCAATGTCTGGCCTTAATGCCGGCTCCGGCACACTGCAGCTGGAAGATGGCGAGTTTCGTCAGGTGCGGGTAGTCAAACTGCCCAACGGACAACAGCGGATCCGCTACGAGCAGACCTGGAACGGCATTCCGGTAATGGGCCAGGTCGTGGTGGCCGACAAGAGCCTGAGCGGCCAGCTACAGCAGGCCAGCGGGCGCATGCTGCGCCAGATTGATCAGGATGTGGCGAGCCCGGTCGCAACCCTCTCGCCACAGGATGCCGCCAGCAAGGCCAAGGCGGGCAGCAAGGGGAGCAACGAGCAGATCAAGCTTTACGTGATGCAGGACGAGAACGGTCTGGCCCGACTGGTCTATCAGGTCTCCTTCGTTGTGGAAGGTGACAAACCGAGCCGCCCCTTTGTCATCCTCGATGCCCAGAGCGGCGAGGAGCTCAAACGCTGGGAGGGGATCAACCACAAGGACGCCACCGGCCCCGGGGGCAACATCAAGACCGGCAAATACTTCTATGGCACCGACTTTGGCCCGCTCATCGTCGATGACAACTGCCGGATGACCAGCCCCAACGTCGATACCATCAACCTCAACCACGCCACCTCTGGCGGCACCATACACCAGTTCACCTGCCCGGAGAACCGGGTCAAGGAGATCAACGGCGCCTACTCGCCGCTCAACGACGCTCACTACTTCGGCAACGTGGTATTCGACATGTACCGCAACTGGTACAACACAGCACCATTGACCTTCAAGCTGAAGATGCGGGTTCACTACAGCAAGAATTACGAGAACGCCTTCTGGGATGGCAGCCAGATGACCTTCGGGGATGGGGCCACCACCTTCTACCCGCTGGTAAGCCTCGACGTGGCAGCCCACGAGGTGAGCCACGGCTTTACCGAACAGAACTCGGGGCTGGTCTACTCG
The DNA here is from genome assembly GCF_001887375.1 of Aeromonas sp. SCS5. Taxonomy (NCBI): domain Bacteria; kingdom Pseudomonadati; phylum Pseudomonadota; class Gammaproteobacteria; order Aeromonadales; family Aeromonadaceae; genus Aeromonas; species Aeromonas sp. SCS5. The sequence goes on along the minus strand of NZ_LFCS01000010.1, from coordinate 181,515 downwards.
GGGCAATCCGGGGGAATCAACGAGGCCTTCTCCGACATGGCGGGGGAAGCGGCCGAGTTCTACATGAAGGGGAGCAACGACTGGCTGGTCGGGGCGCAGATCTTCAAGGGCAACGGCTCCCTGCGCTACTTCGAGGATCCGACCCGTGATGGCAAATCCATCGGCCATGCCAGCGACTACTACGACGGCATCGACGTGCACCACAGCTCTGGGGTCTATAACCGCGCCTTCTACCTGCTGGCCAACAGCAACGGCTGGAACACCCGCAAAGCGTTCGAGGTGTTCGTGCTGGCCAACCGCCTCTACTGGGGCGCCAACACCGACTACCAGCAAGGGGCTTGCGGCGTCAGCCGGGCCACTGCCGATCTGGGCTACAACCAGGCCGATGTGGCGCGGGCCTTCCAGACCGTCGGGGTCAATGCCAGTTGCGGTACGACGCCACCAAGCGACAACGAGCTGAAAAACGGCGTGCCGCTGAACAATCTCTCCGCCAGCAAGGGGGGCAAGCTCAACTACACCCTGACCGTACCGGCGGGCACCAAGTCACTGCAGATCAACAGCAGCGGCGGCACCGGTGATGCCGACCTCTACGTCCGCTTTGGCTCTGCCCCCACCAGCAGCAGCTACGACTGCCGTCCCTACAAGGGCGGTAACAACGAAAGCTGCTCCTTCACCAATCCCAAGGCAGGTACCTGGTACGTCCAACTCTCCGGCTTTGCTGCATTCAGTGGCGTGACCCTCAAGGCCAGCTACTGATCCTCTGGCGCGGGGGCAACCCCGCGCCCTTTACTCCTTGCGCCACCGTTTGGCCAGTGATCGGGCCATGGCCAGTACCGTCTCTCTGGCGGGATTGGGCCGCTTGCCACCGCGCCAGGCCATCATGACGTCCCAGTGATCCTGCGGCAAATTGACCACATCGAGTCTGATCAGTCGCCCCATCTCCAGATCCCGCGCAATCGCCAGCTCCGGCATCAAAGTGATAAAGCCGTGCTCCAGCGCCAGTTCCCGCGCCGCACTGGCCGGTTGTATGCCGTGAATGGGGCTGGCAACACGGCGGATCCGCCGCAGTTGCTGAATGAAGGCATCACACCCCGGCCCCCACACCTGGGGGGCCAACCGCTGATCGGCGATATCCTCCAGCGTGAGGCCGTGGCAGCCTGCCAGGGGATGGAGCGGTGAGGCGATGGCGATGATGGGAGAGCAGCAGAGCAGCTCCATCTGCAGGCCGGAGACCGGTGGGCGCTTGAGCACAAAGCCGATATCCGCCTCCCCGGTCAGCAGCGCCTGCATGATGTCGCCCGAGTGATCCGTGGTGCAGCGGATCTCGAACGGCTCGTCCACCAGCTCCATCAACAGCGAGCCAAACACCACCGAGGTGAGCGAAGGAAGGCTGGAGAGACGGATACAGGGCAGTGCCGGTGCCCCCTGCAGTGCCAACCGTCCTTCACTCAGGGTGGCCAGCGCAGAGCGGGCGGCAGGGAGAAACTCCTCGCAGGCACGGGTTGGGGTCACACCGCGCCGATGGCGCTGAAACAGCGGGGCACCGAGGCTCACCTCCAGCTGGGCAATCCGCTGACTCACCAGTGGTTGTGACCAGCCGCGGATGGCAGCGGCCTGACTAAAACTGCCCAGCTCGGCCACATCCAGCAGCAGTTGCAGATCGTCCAGATCCATAGACATAAATAATCCTGATATGAAATATAGGTAGTTGTCGTCTACCACTATATCTAAACCCTCTCCAGAATGAAGTTATCTGTAAATGAGAGGGCGTTATGGTCGATAGGGCGAGGTTTTGGGGACGCTGGTTTCTGGCGCTGGATACCACACTGGTGATCCTGGGTTTCTTTGTGGTGATGCCGATGATCAGCCTGCGCTTCGTCGACCAGCTCGGCTGGGCTGCCGGGCTGGTGGGTCTGGCTCTCGGGCTGCGCCAGCTGACCCAGCAGGGGCTGGGGATTTTCGGCGGTTCGCTGGCCGACCGTTTCGGTGCCCGCCCGCTCATCGTCACCGGCATGCTGCTGCGGGCCATCGGCTTCGCTACGCTGGCCTGGGCCGACAGCGGCGCCATGCTGATCTTCTCCTGCTTCCTCTCCGGACTGGGCGGCTGCCTGTTTGACCCGCCCCGGGCTGCGCTGGTGATCAAATTCACCCGTCCCCATGAACGGGGCCGTTTTATCTCCCTGCTGATGATGCTGGAGAGCGCGGGGGCCGTCACCGGCGCCCTGCTCGGCAGCTGGCTGCTGCGCTTTGACTTCACCTACGTCTGTCTGCTCGGGGCCGGGCTCTTCACCCTGGCGGCGCTCTGCAACTGGACGCTGTTGCCCGCCTATCGCCTATCGATCAAGCCGACGCCGATGCGTCAGGGATTGGGCAAGGTGCTGGCGGATCGCGCCTTCTGCCGGCTGGTGCTGATCTTAAGCGGCTACTACATGCTCTGGGTGCAGGTAATGCTGATCTTTCCCATTCTGGTCAAACAGCTATCCGGCAGCACCACCGCCGTGGGCTGGATGTACAGCCTGGAAACGGCGCTGTCACTGGCGCTGCTCTACCCCATCGCCCGCTTCAGCGAACGTCGCTATCGCCTCGAGAATCGCCTGCTGGCAGGCATCCTGATGATGACGGTGGGGATCGGTCTGGTCGCTTTCGTCAGCACCCTCTCCGGCCTCTTCGTGCTGCTGGCCTGCTTCTATCTCGGGATCATCATCTGCGAACCGGCCCGGGAGACCCTGATGACACGGCTGGCCAATCCGGCAGCCCGGGGCAGCTACATGGGTTTTAGCCGGCTCGGCCTCGCCGTCGGCGGCATGACCGGTTACGTGGGGGGCGGCTCGCTCTACGATTACGCCATGCAGCAGGGCCAACCCGCCCTCCCCTGGCTGGTGCTGGGTACGGTGGGCGTGGCCACCATGCTGCTGCTTGCCCACTGCTTCTCCCGCCGTCCGGAACTGGCCGCCAGAGCCGCAGCCTGACGATCGCTACCCTGCGGCAGCCCGGGGGCTGCCACTATTGCTAGTCCGCCGGGACGATAAAAAAGTTGCGCATTACAACTTTTTGACTATTTTAGTTGTCAGACACAACTAAACAGGAAATCCCGACATGGATCCCCGTCCCCTGCGCGCCCTGTCGCGCGATCTGGTTCGTGAACTGGGTATGCTCTCCCAGCACTGTGGCCAGCTGGCTCTCACTCCCATCGAAGCACACCTGCTGATCGAGCTGGAGAGCGCACCGGCCACCAACCAGCAACTGGCCGAGAAACTGCGCATCGACAAATCCAATGCCAGCCGCCCGCTGGCCCGCCTGGCCGAGCGCGACCTTATCAGCTGGCATCCCCACCCCTCCGATGGCCGCAGCAAGGAGGCCCGCCTCACAGCCGAAGGTCAGGCAATGCTGCTGACGCTGCATCGGGAGATGGATCACGCCATGGAGGAGATGCTGGCGCAGCTGAGCCAATCCGAGCGCGAACAGCTGTGGAGCGGCATGCTGCTCTACCGCAGCGCCCTCTCCCGTGCTCGTCGCCAGCAGGGCTACCATATTCGCCCTATCACAGAAGCAGACAATCCCCACATCGCGACCGTTATCCGCACCGTCTCGGCGGAGTACGGGCTCACCGCCGACAAGGGATATGGCGTCTCGGATCCCAATCTGGACAGGCTCTATCAAACCTATCAGGAAGAGGCGAGCCGCTACTGGGTCATCGAAGGGCCGGACGGTTCCATCCTCGGTGGCGGTGGCATAGCGCCGCTGGCTGGAGAAGAGGGAGTATGCGAATTGCAGAAGATGTACTTCCTGCCCGCCCTGCGTGGTCTGGGTCTGGGCAAGCGGCTGGTGTTGCAGGCGCTGGACGAGGCTGGCGCCCTTGGCTATCGGCGCTGCTATCTGGAGACCACCGAAGTACTGCGCGAGGCCACCAGCCTGTACGAATCCCTCGGGTTTGAGCATCTGCCCGGCCCCCTTGGCTGCACCGGCCACGGGGATTGCGAAATCTGCATGCTGCTCGATCTGGAACAGAGAGCCTCATCATGAATGAGCCGACACGACACACCGTTGGCATTCGCGATGTCTGCTTCGGCGAGCGGGTGAAACTGGTTGAGCCCGTCAATCTCTACGGCTGTACTCTGGCGGACGATGTCTTTATCGGCCCCTTCGTGGAAGTGCAGGCCAACGTCATCATTGGCCGCGCAACCAGAGTCCAGTCGCACACCTTTATCTGCGAGCACGTCACCATAGGTGAAGGGTGCTTTATCGGTCACGGGGTGATGTTTGCCAACGATCTCTTCAAACAGGGATCTCCCGATCCGTACTCGGCCCACTGGGGCCGAACCGTCATTGAGGATGAAGTCTGCATCGGTTCGAATGCCACCATTTTACCGGTCCGCATCTGCCGGGGCGCCGTCATCGGTGCCGGAGCCGTCGTCACCCGGGATATAGAGATCCCCGGCACCTATGCCGGCAATCCGGCCCGTTTGCTGCGCACCTTTTGAGAGCCCACGCCAGACGATACCTTGGTACACCAATAAAAAGACCCCGCCGAAGCGGGGTCTTTTTTTATCGTGTCTGCCGGTCGGGCAAGCGCTTATCAGTGCTCGCGAGTCTGACGGAACTCCACGTCCGGGTGGCGCTCCTGGGCCAGGCGCAGGTTGACCATGGTCGGCGCGATATAGGTGAGGTTGTCACCGCCATCGAGGGCCAGGTTGACCTCGTTCTTGCGCTTGAACTCTTCGAACTTCTTGACGTCAGTCCCTTCCACCCAGCGGGCGGTGGAGACGTTGACCGCCTCGTAGATGGCCTCGACGTTGTACTCGCTCTTCAGACGAGAAACCACCACATCAAACTGCAGCACACCGACCGCACCGACGATGAGATCGTTGCTGATCAGCGGACGGAACACCTGCACCGCGCCCTCTTCGGAGAGCTGCACCAGCCCCTTGAGCAGCTGCTTCTGCTTGAGCGGGTCGCGCAGGCGAATGCGGCGGAACAGTTCCGGTGCAAAGTTCGGGATGCCGGTGAACTTGAGATCTTCACCCTGGGTGAAGGTGTCGCCGATCTGGATAGTGCCGTGGTTGTGCAGACCGATGATGTCGCCGGCGAAGGCGTCTTCCGCCTGCTCCCGGTCACCGGCCATGAAGGTAACGGCGTCGGAGATGTTCACATCCTTGCCGATACGCACGTGGCGCATCTTCATGCCCTTGCTGTAGGTGCCTGATACGATACGCATAAAGGCGATGCGGTCGCGGTGTTTCGGATCCATGTTTGCCTGGATCTTGAACACGAAGCCGGAGAACTTCTCCTCGGTCGCCACCACTTCGCGGCTCTCGGCCTTGCGGGGCATGGGAGACGGCGCCCAGTCGGTCAGGCCATCCAGCATGTGGTCAACACCGAAGTTACCCAGTGCGGTACCGAAGAAGACCGGGGTCATCTCGCCAGCGATAAAGGCATCGTGATCGAACTCGGGAGAGGCGCCCTGCACCAGTTCCAGCTCGTCACGCAGCTGCTGAGCCAGATCTTCGCCGACGGCGGCATCCAGATCCGGGTTGTTCAGTCCCTTGACCACCCGCTTCTCCTGGATGGTGTGGCCCTGACCGCTCTGATAGAGATAGGTCTCATCCTTGTAGAGGTGATAGACACCCTTGAAGGATTTGCCGCAGCCGATAGGCCAGGTGATCGGGGCGCACATGATCTTCAGCTCGCGCTCTACTTCATCCATCACTTCCATCGGATCGCGCACTTCGCGGTCCAGCTTGTTCATGAAGGTGAGGATGGGGGTATCACGCAGACGGGTGACTTCCATCAGCTTGCGGGTCCGGTCTTCAACACCCTTGGCGGCATCGATGACCATCAGGCAGCAGTCGACCGCGGTCAGGGTACGGTAGGTATCTTCGGAGAAGTCCTCGTGACCCGGGGTGTCAAGCAGGTTGACCAGACAATCGGCATAGGGGAACTGCATCACCGAGGTGGTGATGGAGATACCACGCTGCTTCTCCATCTCCATCCAGTCGGATTTGGCGTGCTGGCCCGAGCCACGGCCCTTGACGGTACCGGCGCGCTGAATGGCCTGTCCGAACAGCAGGACTTTCTCGGTGATGGTGGTTTTACCCGCATCCGGGTGCGAAATGATCGCAAAAGTGCGTCTCTTGGAGACTTCACTCAGAAATTCAGCTGACATAATTCAACGTTCTTCTATTGGGCGGCGGCCTTGGCCACCGTGGGAGTAATTCCGGGATGCCGCATTGACTCACGGTCCGGCATGGATACGCAACGGGCCACTCGGGCAGACATCTGGTCTGTCGGTGGTGAGAGGAAGAGGGTTGCGTTACATGGGTCTTCTCGCCTGAGTCAAAGCAAAATTGCGCGACATTATACCCGCACGGGTGAAAAATACCCAGTCCGGCTTGGGGAATTCAGCAGCCGGATGATCCGCTCAGAGGATGGATGAGAATGCGGGCTAACTACTCTGCCCGCATCACCAGATTGCGTCCTGCCTGCTTGGCCCGATACATGGCGCCATCAGCACGCTTGATCAGGTCGCTCAATGTCTCGTCGAGAGAGCTCAACTCGGCACAACCGATACTGACATGGATGGCATGCCCTTCCGGTACGCCATCAACCTTCAGCAAAGAGATGTGATAACGGATCCGCTCCGCCACCTCGACAGCCTCATCAAGACCCGTGTCAGGCAGCAGCACCAGAAACTCCTCGCCACCGTTGCGTCCTATCCGATCGAGCGAGCGCAGCTGCCCTTCGGCGCTGCTGGCGACCGCCACCAGCACGCTGTCGCCAACATGATGGCCCAGCTGGTCATTGACCTGTTTGAAGTGATCGATATCGAGCAGCAGCACGCTAAATGGCTTGCCACTGCTTCGCGACTGCTGAAAGGACTCCTCCCCCAGCTTCTGGATCTGGCGGCGGTTATGGATGCCGGTCAGTTCGTCGGTCATCGCCAGATGGTGCATCTTGCGGGAGCGGCGATACTGATAGAAGACAGCGATCCCCATCAGCACCAGCAGCAGCGAGACCACCAGATACTGCCAGTAGCGACGCTCGCGCAGTTGCTGGAGTTCAGCCTCCTGCAACAGCTGTCTGGTCTTGAGGGTCTGGTGGGCCAGCTCCTTGCGTGCCATGTCGAACTCGAAGCGCATCTGCAGAGTCCGCTGTTCCATCAGCACCTTCTCGACCGCCGTGCGAGTTTTGACATAGAGCTTCAGATTGGCCAGCGCCTCTTTAATCTGCCCCTTCGACTCGAAGATCCGCGAACGCACCTCGTAGAGCCGGGTCAAAAAGCGCTGATTGTTCTCTTTGACGAAGATGGGCTCGGCTCTGGCAAGGCTGGCAAGCGCCTCGGATAGCTTGCCCTGCGTCTCCAGCACCATCCCCATCACCAGTTGCCAGTGCCCCTGGGTGACGCTGTCTATATCGCTACTACGGAGCAGAATCGCCTCGGCCTGCTGCAGCTTGGCCATGGCCTGATCGCCCTTGCCCTGATAGTGGAGGATGGTGGCCAGCTCAATCTGGCTCCAGGCCAGAAAGCCATCCTGCTGCTGTTTCCGGTAGAACTGCTCCGCCTGTTCCAGCAGCGGACGCGCCCTTGCATACTCCCCCATCTCGCTGTAGAGCACCCCCTGCTGGGAGATGATACTAATCTGGCGCTCCTCCTCCCCCTCTTTTTCGTACTCCTTCTCCAGCTCCTTGAAGTAGCCCTCGGCCCGCTCATAGAGCCCCATCCTGCGATAGGCATTGGCAATGTGACCCAACGTCTCCCGCGCCTTGCCATCCAGTCCCAGAGCTTCATAACCGCGGTGAGCCTCCATCAGCTCTTGCAGCCCTTCCGCCAGCTTGCCCTGATAGGCATACATGTCGCCGCGCTGACTGAGGATGTCCGCCTCCTGCAGCCTGTCACCCAGATTGCGCGCCAGTTGCAGCGCCTGTTCGTAATCGGCCTTGGCCTGTTTCATGTTGCCCAGCAGCTGCTGATGAAAGCCGCGACAGGTGAGCAGGCCCGCCTCGGTGAGGCCATCCTTGCGCTCACGGGCCCGCTGCAGTGCCTTGTCGGCAAACTCCACCACCCGGCGATATTCGCCATCCCGCTCGGCTGGCATGGCCCAGCACTGCAGGCGCACGATGCGCCCCTGCACATCCGGTGGATAGGCATCATAGTTTGCTGCAAGCACGGCAACACGCAGTCGAAAAACACGCTCGCTGTGACTCCCCTCCTCCAGCTGTTGCAGCTCTCGGGAGAGTTTTGGCTCGGCAAGCGGCTCTCTGGCAGCCCATACGGAGCTACTGCAAAGCGCGGTCAGCAAGAGCAGGGCGAGGAAACGTATCATGCGGGGTCACTTCTCCAGTCAGAGAACACAGCCATTGTGCAGCACATCATAACTGCTCATCCCACAACGTACAGCAACCACTGACAGGAACCAAACAACGCGCCATATCAATCAGCTAAAGGCAGCCTCAAGTGGATTATGACTTGGCAAGACGTCGGCTCAGTGCTGTTGCCAGCGTCGCAACAAGCGGCCGCGCAGGCCGCAATCGAGCAACCAGCTGTTGTCGAACACCCGCAGCAGCGCCTGCTTGGCGTGACGGGACATGGCCACCGCATGAAAACGGGTCTGGCGCTGACGATAGCGGTTCATCTGATCGAGCAGGGCGTGGGGCAGGCTCTGGGCGATAAAATCGGAGATGACCAGCACGTCCGCCTTGGCAAAGGCGGGATCATCGAGCTTGGCCAGCGCCTTCTCGAGGCAGGGCACCAAATCGGTACCGCCGTGAAAACTCATGGAGAGGAAGCGCTCCGCCTTCTCCAGTCCGGTATCGGCGGTGATCTCGAGGGTCGCCACCTCGGTGGAGAAGAGCATCAGATAGCAACCGCGCTTCTCGTCCATCGCCACCCGCAGCAGGGCCAGAAACAGCGCCTTGGCGCACTCCTCCGGATATCCGCCCATGGAACCGGAGGTATCGACGCAGACGATAAAGGGGCCGCGCTGTTGGAGCTGCTTACCCCCCTGTTCCGGGGTGCGCAGCATGATGCGTTGGCGCGGCAGGGTACCCCGCGACTGATAGCTGAGCAGGCGCCGCTCCAGATAGCGGCGGTAGAACTCCAGCTCCAGTTCGGGCAGCCCCAGCATCACCGCCTCGCTTGGCAGCAGCCGCATCAAATCGCTCGCCTGATGAATGCCCACCAGATCGTCCGGCACATCGTCGCTGGGTGCCGGTTCCAGCTCCAGCACCTCGACCGGCGGCACCGGCTGCTCTTGCGCCCGCCGCTCCCGCTCGCTGCGCCCGAGCAGACCGGCAATCTCCGCCAGCAGCGGCTCGCGCTGCAACATGCGGGCATACTGCTTGACCAGCACCAGACTGCGCTTGTGCCAGCTCCCCTGCGCCAGATCCCACAGACCACCGGCGGAGATCTTGTTGGGGTCGAGGGCATCGGCCAGGGTACGACTCGCCAGCAGCTGATCTTCAATCTCCTGACGCTGTTTCTCCCGCTCCGCCTCGGCGATCTGCTGCTGCAGCTGCAGCAGGCTACCCACCAGACTGGCACGCCACTTGTCGATAAAGAGCTGGCACAACCCCTCGGTGGGGTGAGCCATCAGCTGGCGCACCAAGGATCGCGCCTCACCGGCAAAGGGGCTGTACTGCTCCAGCGACTCCAGCAGGCTTGGCAGACGACCAACCAGCTCGGTCATCGGCAGTTGCCGATGGGCCTGATAGAGCAGGTACTCCTGCTCCAGCGCCACCGGCACCGGTTTGTGGCGGATCTCCTCCCCCAGCTGCTCGCCCCAGCTCTGCAGACGCTTTTTCAGCAGCTTGCCTTGAAGCGGGGAGCGCCTGATGAACTCGGAAATCTTGGGCGAGGCTGCCAGCAGCGCCACCACCTCGCCCGCCAGCTCCCCCTCGCCCATCAGCAGTCCCAGATCCAGCATGCCGATCTCAAGCATGATCTGCCCCTTAGCCGTCCAGTCTCGGCAACCGTTCGCGCCACTGTGCCAATTCGCTGCGCAGCAGCTCGAGATCCCGTCCCAGCACGAAGAAGCTGTCTTCCACCTGTTGCAGCCAGCGCGAGGCGATAAAGAGGTGCTGCTGATGACGCTCGAACAGGCTGCGCTGCTGCTTGAGATCCTGCTGCACCTTGCCAGTCTGGCTCTGCAACTCGTCGAGCGCCTGCAACCAAGGCTCCAGCACCACCTCGGGAATGGCGCTGCGCTCCACCAGCACCAGCGGGACCTGCTGACGCTGGATATCGAGCACCTGCAGCCGCAGTTCGTCGTCGAGCACCAGCTCGTAGTGCCCCTCTTTCGGGTTGCCGAGCGGATGGCCGACCAGCGCCTCACCGGTAGGGCGCCAGTGAGAGAGCAGAGTGCGATCAAACATCAGGGTATCGGTCAGCCGCTCGGGATCGCTGCCATCCAGCGGGGCCGGCGTGAGCAGATGGAAGTGCACCTGCTTGCCAAAGGGTCTGGCATTGGCGAGCGGGATCTCGATCCCCCGGGCGCGGCGGCCAAACCACTGCTTGCGCTGCCGCGCCTTGCAGCAGAGGCGCTGGGCCACGCTCTGTTTGAGCTGCTTGAACTGATCGCGCAGGGCCAGCAGCTGGCGGGTCATCGCCAGCTGCTGATAGCCATAGAGACGGGAGAACTCGGTCATCATCTCCAGCAGGGCAGTGCGGGACTCCTCGTCATGCCAGAGGCAATCCTTGAACAGCAGCAAATCGATAGGGGCCACCTCGTCGCGACCATTGAAGAAGGCGCTCGCCTTGATGAGCCGTACCGCCTTCTTCCAGCGCCGATCCGACACATAGCAGCGGTGCGCCAGCTGGCTGTCGAGCTGTTGGCGCAATTGATAGATAAGCTCGAAGCAGGCATCCGGCAACCGCACCTGTTCAATCTCGCCCTGCCACTGCTCGTACTCGTCCCCGCGGATCTGCAACGAAGCAGGCAGGTTGTGGTGCGAATGACCGTCGCTGGCCAGCATCGCCTGAAAGTTGGACTTCTCCTGCACCCGATCCATCCAGATCCGCACCAGCATCCGGTCATAGAGCGCTTCCAGCCCGCTGTCGGGGGCTGGCAGTTCGTTGGAGGCAGTCACCAGCAGCCGCATCGGAATGGGGTGCTGGCTGTCGCCGTTGCGAAACTGCCGCTCGTTGATGGCGGTGAGCAGGGTGTTGAGGATGGCGGGGCCCGCCTTCCAGATCTCGTCGAGGAATACCACCTCGGCCTCGGGCAGGTAGCCAGCGGTGAGGCGCAGATATTTGCCATCCTCCTTCAGTGCCTGAATGGAGAGGGGGCCGAACACCTCCTCCGGCGTACTGAAGCGGGTCATCAGGTATTCGAAGTGGCGGGCCTCAAAAAACGCCAGCTTGAGGCGGCGGGCAATCAGGCTCTTGGCGATGCCGGGGGGGCCCAGCAGAAACACGCTCTCGCCACTGAGCGCAGCCAGCAAACCGAGACGCAGGGCATCCTGCCGTTCATAGAGCCCCTCCCCCAGAGCGGCCAGCAGGCGGGGCAGGCGCTCCTGAATGGGAATGGCACGCGCAGAGTTCGTGGCTTGAGCTAAAGGCGACATAGAGACAATTCCAGGCTGGGATGATGATAAGCCCAAGGGGTGATGGCCACCTGTTCGTCCTTGGGGTTTCTCTTGTTATGATATTTATCCGGTTCTATTGCGCCAGAATACCCGACTCTGGCAGGAAAAAAACCGGATAACCCCCGCAGAGGGCCGCAAAGGGTGCAGAGCAACCCGTTCGCGTGTACCCTGCCGGCACGATTTTCCCCAATGCAGCCAAGAGAGTGACTCACCCATGATAGACCCCGTACGTCAAAGCATGCTGGCCCGCATGGGCATTCAGAGCTGGCAGCTGCGTCGTCCGGCCATGCTGGGTGTCGCCCCTGCCGAAGAGGCAGAAGTAGCCAGTACGGAATCGCCGCAAGAGGCTATCCCACAGGCTCCTCGCCCTGCCGGCAAGCTCTGGCTGCTGGCTCAGGCGCTGCCCGTTGCGACACTGCTGGAGGATATCTGTCAGCTGCTCGCCATCAGAACCGATGAGGTCACGCTGCTGAGCACGCCCCCAGAGGCGCACTGGCTGCAACAAGAGCCGTCACCGCTGCTCTGGCTGACCGAGGCCGATTCCCGCTGGCCCGATGCCCTCGTCTGCCCGCTCGCCCCCGGCAGTGCCGAAAAGCGGGCACTGTGGCAACAGTTGCAGCCACATCTCGCAGCCCGGACAGCCTGACCCAATCCCATGCCCGTCGCTGCGGGCTTTGACGTTATCCCACGGAGCTACCATGCCTGAGTTTCGCCCCCTGCTCGAAGCCGACTTCGACCTCGTCTATCCCATCGAACAGGCCGCCCACAAGGAGCCCTGGAGTCAGGCCAACCTGCTCTCCTGCTTTGGCCCCCGCTACCTCAACACCCTGATGCTGGTCGATGGCAAGCCCGCGGGCTTCTATATCTCGGATCTGGTGGCGGGCGACAGCTCGCTGATGAACATCTGCGTCCACCCCGCTTTTCAGGGCAAGGGGCTGGGCCGGGCACTGTTGCAGCACTACCTCGCGCACAGCAAGCAGAGCGGGGCGCAGGCCTGGTTCCTCGAGGTGCGCGCCGGTAACCAGACCGCCATCAATCTTTACGAGAGCGCGGGTTTTGCCGAGTATTGCCGCCGCGCCGACTACTATGGTACCGGCCAGGATCGGGAAGACGCCGTGTTGATGTCGCGCCTGTTCGACTTCGGCTGATCCCGGCAATAAAGCCCCACCAACATAGTGACTGAACGAGGAGGGAACCCAGCCCTCCTCTCACCTCCCCCATTTCCCGCTCCCCTTCGCTTGCCCACTCCCCTTGCCTTCCGAGCTTCTGCCTCTAGCGTCGGTTCCGGTCTCAACCAAGCCGCTCGCACTGTGCAGAAGATGGGCTATTTGCCCTCTTTGTGATCCAGAACAAACGGCGAACACTTGTAAGCTGTAATATTGGAGTTTAAACTCTAGCCCGCTTTTTAGTGCCCTCGTGGGCGTACAACTGTAACGAAAGGATGTTTGATTGATGCCGAAGCTTCATCTGGTTCAATTGATGCGCGAGCGTATTGCCCGGCTTGGCAACAAGGCTGCCCTGCGCGTTCAGCAGGATGGTCAATGGCGTGCCATCGGCTGGCGTACTCTGGGCCAGGCCATGGACTACTGCGCACAGGCGTTGATCCGTGCCGGACACCAGCCCACCGAAATGGTCGGCATCTATTCGCGCAACATGCCGGAGTGGACCCAGGCCGATCTCGGCATCCTTGCCGCGCGCGGCGTCAGCGTCCCCATCTACCCCACCAGCACCCTGGATCAGCTGCGCTATATCGTGCGCGATGCCAACATCGGCCTGCTGTTTGTCGGCGAGCAACCCCAGTTCGATCAGGCACTGCAACTGATTGAAAGCGGCGAGATCCGCCAGCTCGTCGCCCTCGACGGCAGCGTCAACCTGCGCGGCTGCCCGCAAGCGAGCCACTTTCAGGAGTTTCTGGTCTCCGGCAACCATCAGCCCAGCGAGCAGGAGCTGCGGGTACGGGAGAGCCAGTACCGGATGGATGATCTGCTGACCCTGATCTACACCTCCGGCACCACCGGCGAGCCCAAAGGGGTGATGCTCGATTTCGCCAACATCGCCGCCTGTTTCGAGATGCACAACAGCCGCCTCGATCTGAACGAGCAGGATGTGTCGCTCTGCATGCTGCCGCTCAGCCACGTGTTCGAGCGCGCCTGGAGCTACTACGTGCTCTATTGCGGTGCCGAGAACGTCTACATCCGCGATCCGCAGAAGGTGATGGATGTGATTGGCGACGTGCAGCCGACCGTGATGTGCGCCGTGCCGCGCCTCTACGAGAAGGCCTACGCCATGATCCAGGCCCGGGTTGCCCAGGCTCCGCGCCTGCGTCAGGCCCTGTTTGGCTGGGCCACCCGGGTCGGCAAGCAGATGGTCGCCACCCGTCAGGCTGGCAAGTCCGCCTCTCCCCTGCTCTACGGCCAGCTCTGGCTCGCCGAGCGGCTGGTGTTTCGCAAACTGCGCGCCCGCTTTGGCGGTCGCACCCGCTTCCTGCCGGTAGCCGGTGCCCGTCTGGCTGACGATGTGAACCTCTTCTTCCAGGCCATGGGGCTCAACCTCAAGTACGGCTACGGCATGACCGAAACCACCGCCACCGTCTGCTGCTACGAAGATCAGCAGTTCAAGCTGGGTTCCATCGGCACTGTGTTGAACGGTATCGAAGTGAAGCTGGGTGAGAACAACGAACTGCTGGTGCGCTCCCCCACCGTGATGCGCGGCTACTACAACAAGCCGGAAGCGACCGCCGAGGTGATGACCGAAGATGGTTTCCTGCGCACCGGTGATGCCGCCGAGCTCGACAGCGAAGGCAACATCTACTTCACCGAGCGCCTCAAAGAGCTGATGAAGACCTCCAACGGCAAGTACGTGGCGCCACAACTGGTCGAAGGAACCATCGGCAAAGATCGCTTCATCGAGCAGATCGCCATCGTCGCCGATGCTCGCCACTTCGTCTCGGCGCTGATCGTGCCCTGCTTCGAGTCGCTGGAGGAGTACGCCCGCTCCATCAACCTGCAGTATCAGTGCAAGACCGAGCTGCTGCGCCACTCCCGGGTAGTGGAGTTCTTCGAATCACGCATCGCCGATCTGCAAAAAGAGCTGGCCAAGTTCGAGCAGGTGAAGAAGTTCACCCTGCTGCCGAGCGCCTTCTCCATGGAGCTGGGTGAACTCACCCCCACCATGAAGCTGCGCCGCAAGATCATCGAAGCCAAGTACCAGAGCGAAATCGAGGCGATGTATAACCACGTCTGATACCGTTCGGGTTTCCGGAAACAAAAAAGCCGCTCATCGAGCGGCTTTTTTCTTGGTCTGCCGTCAGGCAGTGGTCTTGCTGGTACCGAAGTAGTCGGCCAGGAAGTCATCGAACGACACGCTGTCGCTGCGCTCGCGCTCCCGCTGCTTGGCCAGCGAATCCTTCGCCTCACCGGCAAAGTAGGCCTCATCCCAGTATTGCAGCTCCCCTGCCAGCAGCTCCTCACGATAGCGGGTCGCCAGCTTGTCGCCGTAGCAGCCATTGTCCTTGCCGCTCTCCAGCAGCTCCTTGAGCATGCGGGCGGAGTAGGTGAGCTCGGGGTCGAGCAGTTTCTCGCGATGCATCGCCAGCGTCTCGCGGTAGCGGTTGCGACCGCAGCAGCGATCCAGCAGGTCGGCTACCTGAGCCAGCTCCTCGAACAGCTTGAGGCCGTACTCTTTGAGGCCAATAGCATTGCCCTGCTCATCTTCAAGCGTCAGGCCGGGGCGACGCCCCTCCAGCACCACCTTGCTCTGGTTGCGGCGATTGCGGGCAATCTCCTCCTCGCTCAGCACCGGAGAGGGGCGCAGCAGACACCAGACCAGGAACAGGTCGAAGAAGCGGATTTGATCGGCGTCGATCCCCAGCGGCGTGAAGGGGTTGACGTCAACGGTACGCAGCTCGATGTACTCGATGCCGCGCTGCTCCAGCGCATCCGACGGCTTCTCGCCGCTGCGCGGGGTGCGCTTGGGCCGGATCGGGGCATACAGCTCGTTCTCCAGCTGCAGCACGTTGTCGTTGAGCTGGCGATACTCCCCATTCACCTTGACCCCGATCTTGGCGAATTCGGGATCATGGGTATTGATGGCGCGGCGCAGACTGCTGACATAGGCCGGCAGGTTGTCGTGGCTGATCTTGAGCCCCGCCTGGGAGCTGTTGGTATAGCCCAGATCGGAGAGACGCAGCGCGGTGGCGTAAGGCAGATAGAGGGTGCCCTTGCCGGTCTTCTCGAACGGCAGGTTGCTCTTGCGCCCTTTGAGGAAGGATTCGCAGATGGCCGGCGAGGCGCCAAACAGGTAGGGCACCAGCCAGCCGAAGCGATAGACGTTGCGAATAAGCCCCATGTACTTGTCGGAGATAAAGCGCTGGCTGCAGCACCCTTCGCACACCAGATCCTGCCACTCGCTCCAGAAGCTGTCAGGCATGGAGAAGTTGAAGTGCACCCCGGCGATCACCTGCATCAGGCTGCCGTAGCGATTCTTCAACCCCTGTCGGTAGAGGGTCTTCATTTTGCCGATGTTGGAGCTGCCGTATTGGGCCAGCCGGATGCTCTCCTCACCGCCGACGAAGCAGGGCATGGAGAGCGGCCAGATCCGCTCGTCACCCAGATGACGCATCACATGGTGATGGATGTCACCCAGTTGCTCCATCAGGCTGTCGAGGGAGTCGGTAGCCGGGGTGATGAACTCCAGCAGGCTCTCCGAGTAGTCGGTGGTGATGTTGGGATGGGTCAGGGCCGAGCCCAGCGACCGGGGATGGTCACTCTGGGCGAGTCGGCCATCCGGCGTGATGCGCAGACATTCACGCTCGATCCCGCGCCGGATCCCCTTGAGAGCAGTCAATCGCTCGGGAGATCCCAGCGCAGTCAGCAACTCGGTGAGTGACAAGCTTGTTGTAGTCATATTCACGGCTCATGTGAGGCCGCCCCATCCGGGGCGGCTCTTGATTTTTATAAAGCGTCAGTTACGGCAACTGCAGCGGATAGATGGGAAGATGAAGCTCCTTCAGGGGTTTTTCAAGCTTTTGCTTGTCTCCCACCACCACGATCACCATGTCGGCCGGATTGAGCCAGCGGGCAGCACTCGCCTTGAGCGTCTCGGCCGACACCGTCTTGATCAGGTTGTTCTGGGCCTGCACATAGTCCGGTTTCAGGTCATACATCACCATCTGCAGCAGGAAGCCCGCCTTCTGGCCCAAGGTCTCGTAAGAGAGGGCATCCTGCTGGGAAACTGCGCTACGCATATAGGCCAGCTCGACCGGGGTCGGGCCGCTCTTGCGGTAGTTGTCCATCTCCTTGAGGAACTGGCGAATGGCATCCACGGTCGCATCGGTACGCACATTGGCGCCGGTGGCAAAGGTACCCACCTCGCGGTTGGCGGAGAAGCCGGAGCTGGCACCGTAGGTGTAGCCCTTGTCTTCGCGCAGGTTGAGGTTGATGCGGCTGTTGAAGTTGCCACCCAGATTGAAGTTCATCAGCCCGGCGGTGAAGTAGTCACCCGTGGTATCGAACGGCATGGCACGGCGGCCGATGCGGATCACCGACTGGGGCGCACCCGGTTTGTCCACCAGATAGATGCCCGGCTTGGCCTGCTTGCCCTTGAGTTTGAGATCCCCCAGAGCCGGCGTCGCCCCTTTCCAGTCGCTCAGGAAGCCGAGCTGCTCTTCAATCAGCTTCTGGCTCACATCGCCAGCCACCACTACCTTGCCATTGGAGGGGTTGTAGTAGGCCTGATAGTAGTGCTTCACATCCGCCAGCGTCAGCTTGGCCACATCGGCAGGTACCCCGTCGGAGGGTTGGCCGAGGCGGTTGTTCTTGCCATAGACCAGCTCGCGGAATGCCTGTCCCGCCAGCCATTCAGGCTGCTGCTGGGCCTGTTGCATCCCCTGCAGCATTTGCGCCTTGACCCGCTCGAAGTCCGCCTCCCGCATACCGGGGCGCTCGAACACTTCGCGCACCAGCGCCAGCGTCTGTGGCAACTTGTCGGCCAGTGAGCTGATGGTGATCAGCGTGTTGTATTGGGCACTGGAGACATCGATGCTTGAGCCCAGCTTTTGCAGCTCGTCGCTGAGCTGCCCTTCGGTCAGGCGCACCGACCCCTGCCCCATCATGGCGGCGGTCAGATTGGCCAGCCCCAACTGCCCCTTCTCCTCGGCCCGGATACCACCCGGCAGGGCGATCATGATGGAAACCGCCGGGATTTCGTCACTTCGGGTGCCGATGATCTCGATGTTCTTGTCGAGCTTGCCGTGCCAGATGGCGGGCACCTTGACGCTCACCGCATCGGCCGCCTTGGGCTGTACGCTGCGATCGAAACTGTCTTTTACCGGTCGTTCGGCCAGCGCCTGATCATGCTTGCTGTAGTCCGGCAGTTCGCGTTTGGCCGGGGTGAAATTCGGGGTGGCGACCTGCCACTCGGCCTTGCCTTTCGGCACCACGCTCAGCACCACCGCCGGCTTGTTGGCAATGAACTGGTCGTAGGCGGTTTTGACCTGCTCCGGCGTCACCTTGCCGATGGCGTCGAGGGTCTTGAAGACGTAGTTGGGATCCTGGGCAAACACCTGACCCATGGCGAGCTGGCTCACCTTGCCGGAGACACTGTCGAGCCCCCAGATAGCCGAGGCGCGATAGCTGTTGATCGCCTTCTCCAGATCCTCCGGCTTGAGGCCGCGCTGGGCGAACTCGCCGATCACCTTGTCCACTTCGCTCTTGAGGGTCTTGAGGCTGCCATCTACCGCCGGGTTGGGGTAGGCGTAGACGGTCAGGGTACAGGCCAGCTCTTCGCAGTAGTGCGAGGCGCCCGCATCGATCGCCTTGCCGGTCTTGACCAGCGACTGGTAGAGCATGGAGCTGGCGGAGCCGCCCAGCACGTCGGCAAACATGTCGAGTGCCGGCTCCTGCGGATCGCCGAGCGACACGGTCGGATAGCTGATATAGAGCAGCGGCAGGTGCACCTTGTCCTGCAGCGTCACGTAGCGGGTCTCGGGCAGGGTAACCGGTTTTGGCGTCGGCTCGGCCACTTCCGGGCCGCGCGGGATGGAGCCAAAGTACTTCTCGATCCAGTCGAGGGCCTGCTTGGTATCAAAATCGCCGCCCAGAGTCAGAGTCGCATTGTTGGGGCCATACCAGCGCAGGAAGAACTGCTTGAGGTCGTTGACGTCAACCCGGTCGAGATCCTCCACATAGCCAATGGGCTGCCAGGAGTAGGGGTGAGTGCGCGGATAGAGCGCCTCGCCCACCTTCTCGCTCACCAGACCGTAGGGCTGGTTGTCGATACGCTGGGCCCGCTCGTTCTTGACGGTGGCGCGCTGGATCTCGAACTTCTTCTGGCTCACCGCATCGAGCAGGAAGCCCATCCGGTCGGCCTCCAGCCACAGCACCTTCTCCAGCTGATTGGCCGGCACGGTTTCGTAGTAGTTGGTGCGGTCCTTGTTGGTGGTGCCATTCATGTCACCACCGGCTTCGTTGATGATCCGCATATGCTCCTGATCACCGACGTGCTTGGAGCCCTGGAACATCATGTGCTCGAAGAAGTGGGCAAAACCGGACTTGCCGACCGTCTCCCGTGACGACCCGACGTGATAGGTCACGTCGAGATGCACCAGCGGATCGGATTTGTCGGGCGCCAGAATGACGGTCAGGCCGTTGTCCAGCTTGTACATCTGGTAAGGGATGGCGAGCTTGCCCTCCTCCTTGACCTGCTCGGAGACCAGAGTCGGAGCCGCCAGCACGGGCAGGGTGAAGCCCAGCAGAATGGTTAAAGGTATGACTTTGTTCACGGTAACCTCGTGAGTGACAAAAAGGGCTAGAAGATCTGACTGGCCAGTAGAAATACCAGAGCGTAACGCAACAATTTGCCGAGCCCTATCAGGACAAGAGAGCGCCAGAAGGAGAGGCGCAGCCAGCCGGCCAGCAGACAGAGTCCATCACCGACCACCGGCGTCCAGGCAAGCAGCAGACACCAGTGGCCATGTTGTTTGAGCCAGCCGAGGGCTTTTTGTTCCCCACGGCCTTGAAAATCTTCCGGTTTTTTCTTGAAGGTGGCGAGCCAGCCAAGCCACCAGGTGGTCATGGAGCCGAGGGTGTTGCCCAGCGTCGCCCACAGCAGCAGGCTCGCCATGCTCCACTCCCCCTTGGCCGCCATGGCCCCCAGCAGCACTTCCGAGCTGCCGGGCAACAGAGTGGCTGAGGTAAAGGCGCTCAAAAAGAGCCAACCCAGCCCCATCTCCATCATCCCGCTCATGCAGGACAACCGTCGGCGGCGGGCATGCGCAGCAGCAGCTTGCCACGTACATGGCCACCTTCGATACGCTGATGGGCCAACGCTCCTTCGCTCAGGGCAAATTCACCGGCGATGGCAATCTTTACTTCGCCCTGCCGCAGCAGCATCAACATCTGGCTCAACTGCTTCTGGTCTGGGTGCACCAGCATACCGACCACCTCGATACCGGCAGCCGCGCCGGCATCCTTGATCAGCTGGGCAGTGATGGTGGGCACAGTCACCAGCCGGCCACCCGGCTTGACGCATGCCAGCGCCGCCTTGCCGCTCTCGCCCCCCACCAGATCCAGCACCAGATCGAACTGGCCATCGGCGATCACCTCGGCGAACCATTCTGCCTGATGGTAATCCACCATCCTGTTCGCCCCGAGACTATGGAGGAAGCTGTGGTTGTCGCCGCTCGCCGTGGCTACCACGTGAGCACCATAAGCAGCGGCAAACTGCACCGCCAGATGACCGACACCGCCAGCACCGGCCAGAACCAGCACTCGCTGCCCCGCCTTAAGGGCGCCATGTTCGAACAATCCCTGCCAGGCGGTGAGTCCCGCCAGCGGCAGCGCCGCCCCCTGCTGGAGGCTCACCCCGTCAAGCTTGACCAGCTCGTGCTCGTTCGCTACCACGGATTCAGCGTAACCACCGGCAGCAAGGGGAAAACCGACCATACCGCACACCAGATCGCCCTCGGCCAGCGAGGCTACACCGGGACCCACTCGCTCCACCACGCCCGCCACGTCGTAACCGGGCGTCCAGGGCAGCTTGTCCTTGTTCTGAGCTGCAGCCCAGCCAAGACCGGCCCGGGTCTTGGCATCGATGGGGTTGACCCCCGCAAAGCAGATGCGCACCCGCACTTCGCCATCGGCAGGCACCTTGTCGAGAGAGGGGTTGAGCTTGAGTACCGAGGGGTCGCCGAATGCGGTAATCTGTAGTTGCGTCATTGCACAAGCCATCCTGTTGATGCATCGAGGGTCAACAGAATAACAGCGAGGAGACCATGGCTCGAATGTTTCTTATTCCTCTGTTGCTGGCGCTGGGGTGGTGGGCATTCCTGCTCTACTTCCGCATCCCGCTCAAACAGGGGGCCAAGGGGTTTTACTGGATCATCGGCATCGGTGGCGGACTGGCTGCCTTCCTCAGCCTGATGATGGTGCTGACCAACTGAATCAGATACGAAAAAGGCCACCCCATCGGTGGCCTTTTTGTCGCTGCCGTTACTGCACCGGCTGCGAATTGAGGTAGTAGTGGCGATTGCTCCCCTGCCCCAACACCCCCTGCGACAGCAGATGGTGGAACACCCGATCCACCTCCTCCAGCGAGAGTGACAGCGCCTGCGCCACCGAGCGCTTGCTGCACTTGAGCTCACCGCTCTCCAGCGCGCCGCGCACCTGAGCCAGCACCTCGGGAGCAGGCTCCGGCGGCTGCATGGGCTCGGACTGGGCTGCCTGTGCCAGCGCCTCCTGCTCCTCGGCACGGGCGCGTGCCTGCTGCCAGCGCCACATCCGGCGAAAACGACTCTCCTCACCGATCAGGCTGACGAAAAAGGCACCGAATACGTCGAGCAGCACCGAGAGGAAACAGACCAGCAGAAACTGCACCTGGCTGATGCTCATCCCGACCCCGTCCGCCAGACTGCTCATCAGCCCCAGCATGGAGGATTGCTCGTTGACCGGCTTGGCATCGCGCTGCTGACGCAACTCATCCTGCTGCAAGCGCAGCTTGGTGTTGGCGTGCTGCAGGGAAGAGACACCGCTGGAGATACGCTCCAGCTCGATATATTTGCGGGCCGCCTCTTCGTTTAGCTGGATCTGCCGCTCGATGCTGGCGATCTGTTCGTCAAAACGGGCGATCTCCCGTTCATGGCGCGCCTGCTGGCTCAGCACCGTATTGGTAGCGCTATTGATACCGCCGATACTGCCACCGATGGAGATAGCCGCCAGCACGCTGTAGAACAGCAACGACCAGAAGGCACCACTCAGATCCCGGCGCGCCTTGCGCTCGCCGTACTCGTACCAGACGTAGAACTTGCCCAGCTCGAAAATGATCGCCAGGCCGCCAAACAGCCACTTCATCAGCGGGTTGTCATCGATGGAGAGAAACAGCAGCAGGGAGAAGATGATGGAGGCCAGAATGGCCAGCCCAGTAAAACTGTATACCGTGGTGAGCGCGAACCATCCCTTGGGATAGCGCAGCGCGGAAGCGTCCTGTGTGGTCATGGTGAAACTGTGGTGCAGTGCAGGAAAAGTTGGCTGCCGATTATAGTCGGCAGAGCCGTTCAGAGAAGGGCAAACACCTGAATTCCTTCATATTGCAAACCAGCTGCCCAGAGTGCGACCAAAACGGACAAATTGGCAGCAGAAAAGCGCTACAATCCCCCTCCTGACTTCATCGTGTGGCGAGATGGGATGCGATTCCGCCCGGGTTCAGCCCGCAGACGTATACTCATCCGCCGTTGCAATTATCCGAGGCCATCATGAACAGAACGACCCCTTTGCTCCTCTCACTCTTGCTGCTCGCCGGCGCAGCCCATGCAGACCAACCATCCCAGGAGAGCAGCGGCTCAACCTTCTCTGTCGATGCGATGACCTTCAATCTGGACTGGGATGACAAGCAGTTTGGCTGGAGCCAGAAAGAGTGCCTCGATCTGGGGGTAAACGACTATATTCCCTCTGACTGCAAGGGGATGAGAGTCAATGTCGAGAGCGAAGAGAATCGCAACCAGCCGCCCAGTACCAACCAAGTGCCCGCTCCGCAGGGCAACAACCAGTAATCAAATGAGCAGGGGCCGAGTGGCCCCACCATCATGTTGCGTTACCAGTAGTTCTCCGCACTGATATTACCAGGTGCCCGGCGCAGATTTTTGGCCAACCCCAGTGCCAGCAAGGTCTGCTGAGTCTCTTTCACCATCTCCGGATTGCCACAGATAAGCACCTGACTCAGTTCGGGTGAGAACTCCAACCCTACCCGCTGCTGCAACTGGCCGTTGGCTATCGCAGCCGGGATCCTGCCAACCATTGCATCGTGCCATTCCTCTCGACTGACAAAGGGCACATAACGAAAGCGCTCGCCATGTTGCTCGGCAAAGCTGGCTATCAAAGCCTGATAGCTCAGCTCTTCGCCTTTGCGCACCCCGTGTACCAGCACCAGATTCTCGAAACGGTTGAAGGCCTCTCCATCAGCCAGCATGGAGAGGAAGGGGCCGATGGCGGTACCGGTCGAGAGCAGCCAGAGATCGCGTCCGGCCGGTACCTCATCCAGTGTCAGAAAGCCGGTGGCCAGAGACTGCACCAGCAGGGTATCGCCCGCTTGCAGCGAGCCGAGGGAAGGGGTCAGCTCACCGCTCGGGATCTCGACCAGATAGAACTCGTGGTATGGCGCAGAGGGAGGATTGACGAAGGAGTAGGCGCGCTGAATGCGCCGCTCGCCCTGCTCAAGGGCCAGTTTGGTGAATTGACCTGCCTTGTAGGGGGCCAGATCGGCCGCTACCCGCAGGGAGAACAGAGTGGGTGTCCATTCGATGCGTTCGATGACGCGACCTTCGACCCAGGCCATAGAGATCTCCTCCAGAGGAACAGAGCTTCACTCTACCCTCGGGCCTGAAAATAAAAAACCCGCGCAAGTGCGCGGGTTTTCTCTGCAAAAGCGAATCGCTATTACAGGGCAACAACCTGGATCTGTACGGTTGCTTTAACGTCAGCGTGCAGCTGAACAGCAACTTCGTAGTCACCGGTGTTACGCAGAACGTTGCCCATGCGGACTTCGCTCTTGGCAACGGCTACGCCGGCAGCAGTGATGGCTTCAGCCACGTCACGGGTACCGATGGAACCGAACAGCTTGCCTTCGTCGCCAGACTTGGAAGCGATAACCACGGTAGCCAGTTCGGCCAGCTTGGCAGCACGCTCTTCAGCAGCAGCTTTGTTGGCAGCCAGTTTGGCTTCCAGCTCAGCGCGACGAGCACCGAAAGCTTCGATGTTGGCCTTGGTGGCCATAACAGCTTTGCCTTGCGGGATCAGGTAGTTACGGGCATAACCAGATTTCACGGAAACTTGGTCACCCAGACCGCCCAGTTTGGCGATTTTGTCGAGCAGGATAACTTGCATTACCTTTCCTCTATAAATTTCGTTGAGTTAGGCTTAAGTGCCGGGCCGATTCTTACTTGTTGTGCAGATCGGTGTACGGCAGCAGAGCCAGGTAACGAGCACGCTTGATGGCGCGTGCCAGCTGACGCTGATACTTGGCGCGGGTACCGGTGATACGGCTCGGTACAATCTTGCCAGATTCAGTGATGTAGTTTTTCAGAGTAACGATATCTTTGTAGTCGATCTCGGTAACGTTCTCGGCGGTGAAGCGGCAGAACTTACGACGACGGAAATAACGTGCCATGGCCTTTATCCTCTAGTCAGTGATCCAGAATTACTCTTCGGAAGCAGCTTCAGTAGCTTCTTCGCGGCGCTCGTCGTCACGACGGGTGAAGCGCTCTTCTTTGGCCTTGGCCATCGGAGAAACTTCAGTCACGGCGTGCTTGGTGCGCATGATCATGTTGCGGATAACGGCATCGTTGAAGCGGAAGTTGGTTTCCAGCTCATCGATAACGGCTTGCTCTGCTTCTACGTTCATCAGAACGTAGTGGGCTTTGTGCAGTTTGTCGATCGGGTAAGCCAGCTGACGACGGCCCCAATCTTCCAGGCGATGAATGGTACCACCGGAAGTGGTGATGGCGCCGGTGTAACGCTCGATCATGCCGGGAACTTGCTCGCTCTGGTCCGGATGAACCATGAAGACGATTTCGTAATGACGCATTTTAGCTCCTTACGGATTAATTCAGCCTCCGCCCAGGTGCAGCCAGACCTCGGAGGCAAGGAACATAATGGTGTTTAGTCGCTGCTTTTCTAGGGCGGAGTATTGTACGAAATCGCATCCCTCACTGCAACTGACGACCTCAAAAGTTTTTCCCGATGGATATGATACAAAAGACCAATTGATAACAATTATCATTTAGATCTATTCTCTCTCCATATCCTGATGGAGGGTGATGCCATGCAACCCGCACTGACTACAACGATTCCAAGCCGCAAATTCAAACTAACCCTGCTCGGGCCCGCCTTTATCGCTGCCATTGGCTACATAGATCCGGGCAACTTCGCCACCAATATTCAAGCCGGCTCTACTTTCGGCTACCAGCTGCTCTGGGTGGTGGTATGGGCCAACCTGATGGCCATGGTGGTGCAGACCCTCTCGGCCAAGCTCGGCATCGTCACCGGCAAGAATCTGGCTGAGCATATCCGCGACCGACTGCCGAAACCGGCGGTCTGGGCATATTGGGTACAAGCGGAAATTATCGCCATGGCCACCGATCTCGCCGAATTTATCGGCGCCGCCGTCGGCTTCAAGCTGCTGCTTGGCGTGACCCTGCTGGAAGGAGCCTGTATCACTGCCGTGGTCACCTGGGGGATCCTGATGCTGCAATCCCGTGGCCAGAAGCCGCTGGAGTTCGTGGTCGGTGGCCTGTTGCTGTTTGTCGCGGCGGCCTACATCGTCGAGCTGATCTTCTCCCGCCCCCATCTGCCGAGCCTGCTGGAAGGGGCGATCTTCCCCGGTCTGCCCAACAGCGATGCCGTCTATCTGGCCGCCGGTGTGCTCGGTGCCACCGTGATGCCCCACGTCATCTATCTGCACTCGGCGTTGACTCAGCACACGCAGGCTCAGGGCTCGGTCAGCCAGCGGCTACATACCACCCGGGTCGATGTGGCCATCGCCATGACCATCGCCGGCTTCGTCAATCTGGCGATGATGGCAATGGCGGCGGCCGCCTTTCATAGCTCGGGCCACCAGCAGGTAGCGGAGCTGGAGTCAGCCTACCAAACCCTCACCCCGCTGCTGGGTCAGGCGGCGGCCACCCTGTTTGGCCTCTCGCTGGTCGCCTCCGGCATCAGTTCTACCGTGGTGGGGACGCTGGCTGGGCAAGTAGTGATGCAGGGTTTTGTCCGCTTCACCATCCCGCTCTGGCTGCGCCGCGCCATCACCATGACCCCCGCCTTCGTGGTGATCGCCATGGGCTTCAACACGACAGAGATATTGGTGTTGAGTCAGGTAATCCTGAGTTTTGGCATCGCGCTGGCGCTGATCCCGCTGCTGATGCTGACCGGTGATCGGGCGCTGATGGGGCAACATCGCAACCATCCGGTCACCCAGGCCATCGGCCGTCTTATCGTTGCACTGGTGATCGGGCTCAATGCCTACCTGCTGGTTGCCATGATCTAGCAACCAGTCACCAAACAGGAGGCTCATTAACACTGGTTAATGAGCCTCCTCGCACTTTGGCGTATGCTGCCGCTTTCTCTTCTCATCTATCGTTGCGGGAGCCTTGCCATGGAACATACCCGAGTCAGCTTCGTGCTGGGCCATCATCAGGAGCAGGCCAGCGTGGTCTGCTGCCAGCGCGGTGAAACCACGCTGCTGGTCACCGACCTCACCCCCTTTCATCCCCAAAGCCATCTCTGGCCCGATCAGCCGGGAGATGTGGGTCATGCATGCTGGGAAGGGGGCGAAGCCGCTATTGGCCCTTGCCGGATGGGGGCTCTCAGCCCGGATGGCGAGTTGTTCGTCGATGTCGATATTCCGGTCAAACGGGGTGCAGAGGGATGGCGGTTCGTTGTGGTACACCCCTTGGCGGGCGAGCACAGCTTGCCAGTCGGCAGTCGGGTCGTGTTGCAAGTTGATAGCGCCACCCGCCACGCCCTGAGCCTGGGCCACAGCGGCTGCCATCTGGCAGCGCTCGCCCTCAACCGGACTCTCACTCCTTACTGGCGTAAAGAAGTGAGCGAGCTCGATGCACTGGGTCAACCGGACTTCGACCGCCTCGCCATTCAGAGCTCGCGGGTCGAACCTTGTGGTTCGCGGGAGCAGTACCGCATCGGCAAGAGCCTGCGCAAAAAGGGGGTCAACAACGAGGCGCTGCTGGCAGATTTGGCGGTGATTGAAGAGAAGGTCAACCGGCAGCTGGCCGACTGGGTTGCAGCCGGGGGCGAGATCCGCCGTAGCCGCGCTGGCGAGGCGATCATCGATTCGCGCTACTGGCACTGCATGCTGGAAGGTCAGGAGGTGACCATCCCCTGTGGCGGTACCCATGTTGCCTCGCTCGCCGAGTTGGGAGAGGTCAGGGTGACGCTCAATCCTGCTGAGGAGGGATTCACGCTCCATACCCAAGTGACAGCGCCGGCAGCATAAGGGCGGGAAACACACTACACTGCAGCTGGCCAGCGACAAATTGCTTCATTTTTGGCCAGTGGCTCATTAGAATGCGCCTCCCACAGGAGGCACATCACCCATGAGTAGTACCCATCTGCGCACCACTTCGGATCGGCTCCGCTATCTGGTTCTCTATGAAGGCATTGGTCTGGCCATGGTTGCCCCGCTTATCAGCCAGCTGTTTGGCCAGGGCGTGGCAGAGGTCGGTTCACTGGCGATCTTCTTCTCGATTGTCGCCACTGCATGGACCTATGGCTGGAACCTGCTGTTTGACAAGGCGCTGCTGGCTCTGTGCGGGCGCACCAACAAGCGCCCTCTTGATCGCTTCCTGCACGCGTTTGGCTACGAAGCGAGCTTTATGATGCTCTCCCTCCCCTGCGTCATGTTCTGGCTCGATCTGGGGTTGTGGGAAGCGCTACTGCTGGATCTCGGCTTCGTCGCCTTCTACCTCGTCTACATCATTCTCTTTACCTGGGCCTACGAGCGGATCTGGCCATTGCCAGCGACCGCGCAGCAGACGGCCTGACGCGCAGAGTGCGCTTGCGCAAACCAAGGTAGGGAAGGGTAAAACCGAAAGCCCCAATAAAAACAATGCCAGTCAGCAAGCTGACTGGCATTGGACAAAACAGACTTTAAGACTTACTTGACGGCGTCTTTCAGAGCCTTGCCAGCCACGAATGAAGGCACGTTGGCTGCAGCAATCTGGATCTCTTTACCAGTTTGCGGGTTACGGCCGGTGCGGCCTGCGCGGTGGGTGACCTTGAAGGTGCCAAAACCGACCAGCTGCACAGCATCACCTTCTTTCAAGCTCTGGGTAATACCAT
Source organism: Aeromonas sp. SCS5 (assembly GCF_001887375.1). Lineage (NCBI taxonomy): Bacteria > Pseudomonadati > Pseudomonadota > Gammaproteobacteria > Aeromonadales > Aeromonadaceae > Aeromonas > Aeromonas sp. SCS5. Next base: position 153,589 of record NZ_LFCS01000010.1, on the reverse strand, counting down.
TGATGATCTCTTCCAGAGCCACTTTGGCCTGAGCTTTGCTCAGATCTGCTTTGGCGGCAATCGCATCGACAAGTTGAGCTTTGTTCATAACATTTCCTTTATGATCGGGCATTTAGCGCTGGGTCACTCTATGCAAAAAAAAACGCTCAAGCAAAGGCTTTATCGAGCAGGGGGCGTCAAACGCTGGGGTTTTCATCAAGATCTGCGGAAAAAGTCACATTCCAGCCCTGAAAAACCCTGAACCAACCGGCCTCTCGCCCTTCAACAAGCTCAATTTGACACCCACCTCAATACCACTTAACAATATCCCGGCAAGCCTATTGACGCTTGGTCAGATTTTCCCTAGTTATAGGGTGTGTCACTGTTCAAACGGCTAGGAAGCCCCATCAATCGCCCGGCCTTGCCCCATGGAGGGATTATGTTGACGAAACTGGAACAGACCAAACAGGCGCTGGCAGGAAAACACAAGGCTATCGACGACTGGCTGGATGCAAGACAAGCCCTGCTGGTCGAATACATGCGGCTGGCTGGCCTTACTCCGGCCCGAACCAAACAGCGATGCCTGCCCAAACCCGAAGAGCTGCAGCACTTCTGTGACAGACTGGTCGACTACGTCAGCGCAGGCCACTTCGAAATCTACAATCACGTGGTCACCGCCTTCGAGCAGGCCAGCGGCGAAACGCTGGAGCTCGCCAAGCGCATCTATCCCCATATCCGTACCAGTACCGAACTGGCTCTCGAGTTCAACGACAAGTACAGCGAGGCTGATGAAGCCCAACTGCTGCTGCTCGATGATGACCTCAATGAACTGGGACCTGTGCTGGAGGAGCGCTTCAAACAGGAAGATCGTCTTGTCAAGGCACTCCATGTGGTGGAATCCCTTAGTGCACAACAGGCTTGAACGCCATTTTCGGAGCAAGTTCAAGATATGGGCAGTCAAGGTGGATTACACTCAAAGCAATGACCATCGGGTCCACACTGATTGCATACAAGATTGCATACAAGGAGATGAGCATGTCTGAGCGCCGCCGTTTTGCACGGATCCTCTACTTGACCATGGCTGAACTCACGCAGGGGGAACGCAAGTGGCGCACTCAGCTTGTCGATATTTCCCTGCAGGGTGCGCTGCTAATCCGGCCTGACGACTGGGTGAGCAATGAGAACAAAGAGTACCAGCTGAGCTTTGTCCTGAGCGGCAGTGACATCGAGATCAAGATGCAGGTAGAGCTGAACCATGAGGCCAGCAAGAAGCTGGGCTTCTACTGCCATCACATCGACATCGACAGCGCCACTCACCTGAGGCGGATGATCGAACTCAATGTGGGCGATGAGGAGCTGCTGCACCGGGAGCTGGAGCAGCTGCTGAGCGAGCATCTGGAACACAGCCAGCCCTGACGTTCCATATTTCCCCGTAATCCCGTAAATAAGAAGAGCGCCTTGGCGCTCTTCTTATTTTCGTTCATCCCAAGACATAGTCTTTTAGTTGCACCGGATTACAGCGCCTCGAGCGCATCAGACAACTTCTTGACCGGTACTACTTCCATCCCTTCGATTGGGTGCTTGGGGGCATTGGCGTGCGGCACGATGGCGCGGCGGAAACCATGCTTGGCCGCCTCTTGCAGTCGCTCCTGACCGGACGGCACCGGACGAATTTCGCCGGAGAGCCCGACCTCGCCAAACACCACCAGATCCTTGGGCAGCGACTGATCGCGGAAGCTGGAGACCATGGCCAGCAGCAGGGCCAGGTCAGCACTGGTCTCTTCCACCTTGACCCCGCCAACCACGTTGATGAAGACATCCTGATCCGCCATCTGCAGACCACCGTGGCGGTGCAATACAGCCAGCAGCATGGCGAGCCGGTTGTGATCCATCCCCACCGCCACCCGGCGCGGATTGGAGAGCTGGGAGTAATCCACCAATGCCTGCAGCTCCACCAGCAGCGGGCGGGTGCCCTCCCAGATCACCATCACGATGGAGCCGGGAGCCTGCTCCTCTCCCCTGCTAAGGAAAATGGCAGAGGGATTGCTTACCTCCCGCATTCCCTGCCCGGTCATGGCAAAGACGCCAAGCTCGTTGACCGCCCCAAAACGGTTCTTGTGGGAGCGCAAGGTACGAAAACGGGAGTCATGGCCACCATCGAGCAGCACGGAGCAGTCGATACAGTGTTCCAGCACCTTGGGGCCGGCCAGCGTGCCATCCTTGGTCACATGGCCCACCATGAAGATGGCCACGTGGTTCTGCTTGGCGTAGCGAGTGAGCAGCGCTGCCGCCTCCCGCACCTGCGAGACGGAACCGGGCGCCGACTGCACATCCGCCACATGCATCACCTGGATGGAGTCGATCACCATGATCTGCGGCTGCTCCTGCTGGGCAATCAAACAGATCCGCTCGACGCTGGTCTCCGACAGCATCCGCAACTTGTCGGTAGGCAAGCCGAGGCGATTGGCGCGCATCGCCACCTGCTGGAGGGACTCCTCACCGGTGACATAAAGGGTTTTCATCCGCTCGGCCAGACCACACATGGTCTGCAGCAGCAGGGTCGACTTGCCCGCCCCCGGGTTGCCACCGATAAGAATGGCAGAGCCTGGTACCACGCCGCCGCCAAGAACCCGATCCAGCTCCTTGAAACCGGAGGAGAAACGGGGGATCTCGGTAGTGGCTATCTCTGCCAGTGTCTGCACCTGACTGCCAATTGCACCGGCATAACCGGTATAACGGGCACTCTTGCCGGCAGGAGTCACCGACCCGAGGCGCACCTCGGTAATGGTGTTCCACTCCTTGCACTCACTGCACTGGCCCTGCCAGCGTGTGAAGTCGGCACCACATTCGGAACAAACATAAGCAGTTTTATTTTTGGCCATTGATTACTCGGGGACAGGATGAATTCCTGCTTGATATACTTGTTTGCGACCGACAGATCAAACCCAGAATCGGAAAAGTGACTTTCCGTGGCAGGAACACATGGATTCAGAACACCAACAATATCTGATTGAACAACTTGTCCCCTTGTTGCGGGAGAAAGATTTCGAGGAGATCTTCAACCGCATGACCCAGGAAGAGAACAGCAACAGCCGTTTTCTGCTCAAAATGGAGCTAAAACGCAAATGCTCTCCGTGCCGCAGGGTCATCGACATGCGCGATGAGCTGGCAGATGAGTGTCTGATCCATGAGTTCGACGGCATTACCCACTTCATGCCGGCCGAGGCGATCAACCTGTTCCAGTCCCAGTGCTATCTCTACCGTGACGCCTATACCATAGGGGTCAACGAGGCACTGCAACAGTGGCAAAAACAGCAGCACCACGCTCGCGTCGATGGCCACCTCACCCCGCCGGCCAGTCCGTTCAGGCAATATGATGTCAATACCATCGCCTTCGCCAGCTACTACGGCCGCCGTCAGGAGCGGATGCACTTCAGCTCGCCGGTACTGCTCAAGCTGCCGGATGGTGAAAAGCTGTTTGCCAAGAGTTCCGATCTCTCCCTCGGCGGGATGCGCATCTCGGTGCCCTATCTACCCAGTTACCATACCGGCGCTCAGGTCGAGGTCTTCTTCACCGGGCTGGAACGCGACAACCCCAACCCGGTACTGCACCAACCGGTCAATTACCAGATCCTCGGGGAAGAGAGCAAAGAGGGAAAATTCTGGCTGCGGCTGGTGCGCACTGGCGAGCAACCCGCCTTTGACGCTTTTTTGAAAGAGTTCATCGAAGTCAACAAGGTGCGCTACCGGGTCAGCGTCGACTACCTGCTCTCGGCCGCCATCATCAAGGGGTACGAGCAGTTCTACCTGCCACGCATGACCGGCATGCCGCTCTTCTTCGGGACCGGCGACAGCCCCTGCCTCGAGATTGCCCTGCGCACCGAGAACAACCAGCATCTGCTGGAGTACTGGCGTGACGAGAAGAACCGCGATGCGCTGGCGGGGCTCTTCAATGCCGAGCGGATGAAGCGACTCTGCCCCGCCCCCGGTGCCACCAGCGAAACCCTCATCTACTGCTTCACCCACACGGTGCGCAGCCACATCTACTTCTTCTCGGCAACTGCCGAAGAGCTGCGCCAGAGCGGCCTGACCGCCCTCTTCTTCCAAGTGGGCTCACGCCGCCCCAGCTGGCGCGTCTACAAGTTCACGCTGGAGGCGTGCGAACTGCTCGAAGCGGATGTCGGCCAGCTGCAGGGGCTCGAAAACCCGCAGTTGCAGGACATACTGCTGCTCGAGCGACTCAAGCAGATTGGCTATTGCGGCCTGCTGCAGGAGATCAGTCAGGAGTCCCAGCGCGAAGAGTTCTATCAGGAGGGGGAGGCTGGCAGCAACGCCAACGAGTTGCAGCGTTTTGGCCACGAGCAGGGGGTTGCCCCCTTCGAGATCGAGACCCTGCACTATGTCCAGCTGCGCAAGGAGCTGCGCTACATCCACAAGACGGCAGTCGCCATCCACCACAACGGCAAGTCCTGGCTGGGCTGGACCCGCGACATCTCGGCCCATGGCCTGCAGATCGAGCTGGAAGAGGCGTTTGTCGGCGAGAAAAACGATGTGGTGACCATTGCCCTGCCCCGCCTGCAGGAGCTCTCCAAGAGCATGGACTTGCAGCATCTCTCCTATCGGCTGGTCAGTCTCAACATGACCCGTACCGTGCTGCATCTCTGCATCGAGGGGGATTCCGATCGCCACACAGGTCGCCAGTTCTTCAGCCTGCTGATCGAAAGCAACCAGAACAAGCTCAAGGCAGCGCAGGAGCAGCGTCGCTACCGCGGGCTGGCCCGCGCCCTGCGCAACATCTACACCCACCACCTGTTCAACTCGCCGGTCTACATCAACAAGCTGAAGGGGGCCCCCAAACCCGCCTCCATCGGCAAGTCGCTCAAGCCGCGCAGCCTGCAACGGCTGCTCACCGCCTGCGCCGAGCTGCCGGAGCAGGAGAACCTCTATCCGCTGTTTCAGGGAGAGCTGCTCAAGGAGCTGCTGATGACGCCGCTGCGCAGCATAGAGCGGGAGGACAAGCCGAAGGAGGAGGAGGTCTACATCGCCAGCATCCAGACCAGAGCTGGCCTGCCCATCTTCCGCAGCCGTCTCGCCAGCGAGTTCACCGGCGTGAAGGAGAAACGCCAGTTTATTGAGCTGGCGCTACAGGAAGGGGAGTTCTACTCGGTGCTGGTCGGCGTCTCCCGCACCGGGCGCCCCGACACCAACTTCATTGCCAACGAGCTGGATTACATCGCCAAATTTGCCATTCACAAGGCGAAAAAGCTGGAGGAGGAGCTCTGGAGCGTCGTCGGGGTCGGCGAGCTGACCGACACCACCCAGGCGACCCTGTTCCGCCTCGGCATCACGCCGCCACTCAACTGATCCCGGCCACAAGAAACAGGGCGCATCATGCGCCCTGTTTTTTTATCACGCGGCCTGCGGATCCAGCAGCCAGTCGAGGATCCGGGGGAAGTGATCCTCCTGCGCCTGCGGGGCGGTCAGCATATTGATATGGTCGTAATCAAGCCGGTTGCCGTTGTCCCGGCCAAGCCGGGTATGGCGGGTCCTTGAGCCCATCTCGTCGCTGAAACGGCGCACGTCGGTGGGGTGGCCCAACACCTTGTCCGCCTTGGCCGAGATCATCCAGAGCGGCGGCCAGTTGACCCGGGCAGCCGCCTCGTCATAGGCAAAACCGTCGTGAGGATCCTGCCAGGGACCGCACTTGACCCAGGGGATGGTCTCCTGCAGGTAGCGCAGCGGCTCGTCATCGGCACCAATCTTGAGATCCCGAGCAGCCAGAAAACCGCGGCGACGCGCCAGCCATGGGGCCAGCCGGTTCCAGATCAGATCCACCTTCAACCAGCGCTCGGGATTTTGCACCGACACCCCGCGCTTGGTGCCGAAGAAGAGCAGGCTGGCCACCTGCTCTGCAAGTTCGGGAAAGCGCACCAGCGTGGAGGCCATGATGACGCCGCCCCAGGAGTGAGCCACCCAGTGCACCTTGAAGCCTTGGTGGCGCGCGGCAATCCAGCGGTGCAGGGCGGGCAGATCCTCGGTGATCAGCTCGTGCTGACCGTGCTCCGCCAGCTCGGCGATGGCGGGGGTACTGAGCCCGCGCCCGCGCAGATCGGCGACATAGACCTGAAAGCCGTGGCGAGCCAGAAAGCAGGCCAGCCCCTTGCCCGACTCGGTGTAGAAGATGCGACCGTTCTCGATGGCGCCGTGCACCATCAGGATGGGTTCACCATGAACGGCCGCCCCCGGTTTGATATGACGGACGTGCAGTTGATGCTTGCCACAGGGGACAAAGAGTGATTGCTGCAACAATTCCATTTCGATTGGTTTCCTCCATGAAACAATATCAGGGGCGATCCCAGCGCCTTTCGCTACAGCTGCGTGCCGAGAGCAGGCAGAGCACACCCTCCAGATCATGATGATTGAGGGTCGCTGCAGCCTGAGCCCGCACCAGCGGTTTGGCATGGATGGCGATGCCAAGACCCGCCACCGCCATCATTTTGAGATCGTTGGCGCCATCGCCGATGGCCACGGTCTGGGCGGGAGCAATTGCATACTCGGCCGCCAGCAGCTGCAACACCTCGGCTTTGACGCTGGCATCGACGATGCGCCCGCTCACCTTGCCGGTCAGCTGGCCCCCTTCCACCGCCAGCTCGTTGGCGAAGATGGCATCCAGCCCCAGCTCCCGCTGCAACTGACCGGCAAAGCGGGTAAAACCGCCGGAAGCGATTGCCACACGCCACCCCGCCTGTTTGAGGGTATCGACCATCAGCTGCAAGCCCGGCATCCAGGGCATCCATGCCGCCACCTCATCGAGGATGGCGACAGGCGCCCCCTCAAGCAGCGCTACCCGATTGCGCAGACTGTCGGCAAACTCCAGCTTGCCCTGCATGGCGGCCGCGGTCACCGCCGCAACCTGATCGCCCACCCCCGCCAGCCGTGCTATCTCGTCGATGCACTCGATGCGGATCGCGGTGGAGTCCATGTCCATCACCAACAGACCGGGCTCACTCAGGGTCGGCAGCGCGGGCAGATGGCAGAGATCGCTCTCCCACACCCTCTCCTTGAGCGCGGCCACCAGCTCGGGCGAGAAGCGGTCGGTACCGAGCAACAGTAACGGGCAACCTGCTACCTCGGTCGCCGGATAGAGGGTCGCCGTCACCCCGTGCTCAGCCAGCAGGGGCGCCAGCGCTTCCAGAGAGGCCGGCCCCAGCGCCTTGCCAAACAGCACCAGCCAGCCAGCCGCAAGGGGAGTTCCGGTCGGTTGCAGGGCATCTGGGGTCAGCTGCCACCAGGGGGAAGATGACAGCTGGGCGGGCCATTCGGATAAGGAGGTGGGGAGCCGGGACAACAACATAAGCGATACGCCTTCCATGGTGATCAAGGGGTTAACAATAGTGGCCCAGAGTAGCGTATTGCTTTTTGCGCAGGCAAGCGCCAAGATCCCGCAACTTCCGGTCAGCATGAGGTCTCGCGCTTGCAGCGTCATCTTCCCATCAAACGTGTGCTCAGTCTGGTAGCCGGCCTGCTGCTCGGCTGCTGGGTACTGGTTGTGCTCCTCCATATGCAGGGAGAGAGTCAGGCCGCCCTGCACAGCGAAGCGCGCAACCGCGCCCAGGCGCTGGTCGCCTATGCCGCCCGCGATATGAAGCGCTGGATCAAGGAGGACAACAGCAGCGAGCTGGAGCGACTAGCCCGGGATCTGGCGACCGAGCCGGAGATCCTCGATGTCACCCTCTATGATGGACGCGGCATCCCGCTCGCCCAGTCGGAGCAGGCCGTTCCGCTGGAGAGCCTGCTCCCCATCGGCAGCGACAACAAGTCGATGCCGGAGCAGGGCAAGGGACGCATCCAGTTCGTGCAGGAGATCCAGGACGGAGCCCAGACCCTCGGCTATCTGCGCATCACGCTGGAAGAGCAGCAAATGCTGGCGGACAAGGATACCCGGCTGAAAGTGACACAGGAGAAACAGCGGCTGATGCTGCTGGTCGCCCTGCTGGCCGGCGTACTCATCTCATACGGCATTCGCCGCAACTACATGCGGGTGCGCAAGCACAAGAAAAAGAGTGCGCCCCCCTCCCCTCCACCGGAAAACTGATGGCCCGGACAGAGAGCAGATAAAAAAACGGCGGCCCGCAGGCCGCCGTTTTTTATTCGCAAGGGGATTACTTGTCGCCCAGCAGGACGGAATCCAGTGCGATTTCGATCATGTCGTTGAAGGTCAGCTGACGCTCTTCGGAGGTGGTCTGCTCACCGGTACGGATATGATCGGAGACGGTGCAGATGGTCAGTGCCTTGGCACCGTACTCTGCAGCCACGCCGTAGATACCGGCGGCTTCCATCTCGACACCCAGGATGCCGTATTTTTCCATGACGTCGAACATGGAGGGGTCCGGGGTGTAGAACAGGTCGGCGGAGAAGATGTTGCCCACGCGCACGGCAACGCCCTTGTTCTTGGCAGCCTGCACAGCATTGGCAACCAGGTCGAAGTCGGCGATGGCGGCGAAGTCGTGATCCTTGAAGCGCAGACGGTTTACTTTGGAATCGGTGCAGGCACCCATACCGATTACCACGTCACGCAGTTTCACATCTTCACGCACGGCACCGCAGGAACCAACGCGGATCAGGGTCTTCACACCGTAATCGGTGATCAGCTCTTTTGCGTAGATGGAGCAGGAGGGGATACCCATGCCGTGGCCCATTACGGAGATACGACGGCCCTTGTAGGTACCGGTAAAGCCGAACATGTTGCGCACGTCGCAGATCTGCTCGACGTTCTCCAGGAAAGTCTCGGCGATGTACTTGGCGCGCAGGGGGTCGCCCGGCATCAGCACGGTATCAGCAAAGGCGCCATCTTTCGCATTGATATGAGGAGTTGCCATTCTCTTGATTCCTTCACACTTGGGTTGAGTTTTATTGTCTTTATTAAAATTGCCCGCCACCTGAGTGGCGGGCAGGTAAATTACAGGAAGCTGGTACCGTATGCCAGTTTGGGCAGACCGTGGTACGCCGCAATGCTCTGGCCGATGTCGGCAAAGGTCTCGCGACGGCCGACGGAACCGGCTTTGACCGGCTTGCCGTAGAACAGTACCGGGATGTACTCGCGGGTATGGTCGGTACCGCTCCAGGTCGGGTCACAACCGTGGTCTGCGGTCAACACCACCACGTCGCCATCCTGCAGCAGGTCGAACAGCTCCGGCAGGCGGGAGTCGAAATACTCCAGCGCATCGGCGTAGCCCTTCACGTCGCGACGGTGACCGTAGGAGGAGTCGAAGTCGACGAAGTTGGTGAAGACGATGGTGTTGTCACCGGCCGCTTTCACCTCTTCCAGGGTGCGATCCCACAGCTCGGTCAGACCGGTACCCTTCACTTTCTTGGTGATGCCCTGCTCGGCATAGATGTCGGCGATCTTGCCGATGGAGACCACCTGACCACCCGCGTCCTTCATGTAGTCCAGCACGGTCGGTGCCGGCGGCAGCACGGAGTAGTCGTGACGGTTGCCGGTACGCTTGAAGTTGCCTTTGCCACTGCCCACGAACGGACGCGCGATGACGCGGCCGATGTTGTAGGGCTCCAGCAGCTCGCGCACGATGTGGCACAGCTCATAGAGCTTCTCGAGGCCGTAGGTCTCTTCGTGGCAGGCGATCTGGAACACCGAGTCAGCAGAGGTGTAGAGGATCGGCTTGCCGGTGCGCATATGCTCTTCGCCCAGATCGTCCAGCACCTGGGTACCGGAGGCGTGGCAGTTGCCGAGGTAACCCGGCAGACCGGCCTTCTCGACAATGGCATCCAGCAGCTCCTGCGGGAAGCTGTTGGTATGATCCTTGAAGTAGCCCCACTCGAACAGTACGGGCACACCGGCGATCTCCCAGTGACCGGACGGAGTGTCCTTGCCGGAGGAGAGCTCCTGAGCGTAGCCGTAGGCACCGACCACCTCGATATCTTTCTTAAGACCTGCCGGGAAGGTGCCGGAAGCCTGTTCACAAGCGTGGCCGAGGCCCAGCTTGCTCAGGTTCGGCAGATTGAGGGCACCGCGGCCCTGCGCTTCACCAGCCGCACACGCCTTGGCGATATGGCCAAGGGTATTGGCGCCCGTGTCTCCGAACTTGTCAGCGTCGGCGGCAGCGCCGATACCGAAAGAGTCCATCATCAGGATAAAGGTACGTTTCATGGGACTTCCCCTTGTTACAAATCAGCCAGGGTGATACGGCGGTACACTTCAGGCAGTGCCTCGGGCCGCTCTCCACCAATCCGGACAGCCGCCTGCACCATGCTGGCAGCCTGAGCATATTGCTCTTCAGTCTGAGCGTGGATCATGGCGATCGGCTTGTCAGCATCGACGCTCTGACCCAGGCGGATAAAGTCGGTCAGACCAACCGCATAATCAAGTTTGTCACCGGCAGCGCGGCGACCGCCGCCCATGGCGACCACGGCCAGACCCAGTTCGCGGGTATCCATGGCGGTCACGAAGCCGCTGTTGGCCGCGAAGACCGGGCGCACGATGGCGGCTTTGGGCAGGTAAGCGTCGTAACGCTCCATAAAATCAGCCGGGCCACCCAGGCCAGTCACCATGCGACCGAAGATCTCGGCAGCCTTGCCGTTATCCAGCACCGCCTGCAGCTTGGTGCGGGCATCGCGCTCGTCGCTGGCCAGACCGGCGGAGATCAGCATCTCGGCACACAGCGCCATGGTCACTTCGTGGATGCGCGGGTTGCGATATTCACCGGTCAGGTAGCGCACCGCTTCACGCACTTCCACCGCGTTACCGGCGCTGGAGGCCAGCACCTGGTTCATATCGGTCAAGAGCGCTGAGGTGCGACAGCCGGCACCGTTGGCCACGGCCACAATGCTCTTGGCCAGCTCTTCAGAGGCTTCAAAGGTCGGCATAAAGGCGCCGGAGCCCACTTTCACATCCATCACCAGCGCTTCGAGCCCGGAGGCGAGCTTCTTGGAGAGAATGGAGCCGGTGATCATGGCGACAGATTCGACGGTGGCAGTAATGTCACGTACTGCATAGATACGCTTGTCGGCCGGGGCAAGATCGCCAGTCTGGCCGATGATGGCGACACCCGCCTCTTTCACCACTTTCAGGAAACGATCGTTGTCGACCGAGGTCTGGTAGCCGGGGATGGCATCCAGTTTGTCGAGGGTACCGCCGGTGTGGCCCAGGCCACGGCCGGAGATCATCGGCACGAAACCGCCGCAGGCGGCGACCATCGGGCCAAGCATCAGGGATACAACGTCACCCACACCGCCGGTGGAGTGCTTGTCGACAATCGGGCCACCCAGATTGAGGTGATCCCAGGTCAATACCATGCCGGAGTCGCGCATGGCGCAGGTCAGGGCAACCCGCTCATCCATGGTCATATCTTTGAAGTAGACCGCCATCGCCAGCGCCGCAATCTGGCCCTCGCCGATGGTGTTGTTGGTAATGCCCTGAACGAAGAATTGAATCTCTTGGGTACTGAGCGCTTCACCGTTGCGCTTCTTGCGAATAATTTCTTGAGGCAAAAACATCTTTCATTCCCTCCGCCATTGCTGGCGTTACACAAGCCTGAATCCTTGCCCGCGCACCACAGGTGGGGGCTTAACAGGGCGGACAGCAGTCCGCCCTCTCATCAACCTATTAGTAACCGCTGGTGTTGGCCGGCTTGTCGCCATGCCCCAGAGTGGCCAGCAGACTGGCCAGCAGGCTGGATGCACCAAAGCGGAAGGTACGGGCGGATACCCAGTCCTTGCCGAGGATCTCTTCGGCCATGGCCAGGTACTGACCCGCCACGGCGGCATCTTTCACGCCACCGGCCGGCTTGAAGCCGACTTTCGGATTCTTGGCCTTGATCACTTCCATCATGATGCGCGCCGCTTCCGGGGTCGCATTGACCGGCACCTTGCCGGTGGAGGTCTTGATGAAGTCGGCACCGGCATCGATACAGATTTCGGAAGCGCGACGGATCAACGCCTCTTCTTTCAGTTCGCCGGTTTCGATGATCACTTTCAGCAGCACGTTGGCACCACAGGCCTCTTTACAGGCTTTGACCAGATCAAAACCGATCTGTTCGTTGCCAGCCATGAAAGCGCGGTACGGGAACACCACGTCCACTTCGTCGGCACCGTAGGCGACAGCGGCACGGGTCTCGGCCACGGCGATCTCGATGTCGTCGTTGCCGTGCGGGAAGTTGGTCACGGTCGCAATGCGCACGTCGGCAGCGCCGATCTCACGCAGGGTCTTGCGAGCGATAGGAATGAAACGGGGGTAGATGCAGACGGCGGCGGTCAGACCGGCCGGTGACTTGGCCTTATGGCACAGGTCGATCACCTTCTGATCGGTATCGTCGTCGTTCAGGGTGGTCAGGTCCATCAGGTTCAGGGCGCGCTGGGCGGCCAGTTTCAGATCACTCATTCTGTTCTCCAAAGTCTCGATTTGATCCAGATAACCGGGCACCACCACAAGCTCCGAAAAGGAGATAGCAGTAGCAATTCCCAGCTATACGGGAATGGAATTACAGTGCGAAGGCTGAGGCACAACGACTGTAAATAAGGCAAGAGCCCTGTCACTTTCTTACAAAAGTGCGGACTTGGTTCCATGAAGACTTGAGAAAGGCAGAGCAACTCCGACCCGACTTCCCAATCAATTCCATTTGACCGCCAACACCCGATTTCATCGAGCATTAGTCATTGCCAGCACCCTGCTGGCAACGCCTATTTCAGCCGAGATACCCCCTGTTTGCAAGCCGGATTTGCCAATTTCAGAGGTACCTCACATCTGGCAAATCCGCATTCAAAAATGCCTTACGAAAAGAAGCGCGTCAGGATCCAGGAGTAGGCCAGCCCCCCTAGATAGACCCCGACAATCCCCATCACCCCGGACAAAACGGGAGGAGCAGGGATCGGCAATTTGAGGAAAGAAAACAACAAACCGACTATAAAGCCGGCCACCATCGCCAGTAGCACTTCATTCATATAACCTCCGATTTGACTCATTTTATTATTAGTTTAGATAGGAAAACGGTTGTCACCGCTCCATACGCGAACGCCACGGCAGATGCCGTGGCGTTCGTGTTTATACCCTGTCAGTCAGGCTGATATTACATGCCGGACAGTGCCAGGAAGAAGCCTGCGATGGTCGCAGACATCAGGTTGGACAGAGAGCCAGCCAGTACGGCTTTCAGACCAAATTTCGCAATGGTGCCGCGGCGGTTCGGTGCCATCGACCCCAGACCACCCAGCAGGATGGCAACGGAGGAGAGGTTGGCAAAACCACACAGTGCAAAGGAGATGATCGCCTTGGTGTGATCGGACATGGCCACACCGTTGATCAGCACCTCGTTTTTCAGGTACGGAGCGAAGTTCAGATAAGCCACGAACTCGTTCACTACCAGTTTCTGACCGATGAAGGAACCGGCAACAATCGCTTCACTCCAGGGCACACCGATCAGGAAGGCCAGCGGGGAGAAGATCCAGCCCAGCAGCAGTTCCAGAGAGAGCTGCGGATAACCGAACCAGCCACCCACACCGGAGAAGATACCGTTGATCATGGCGATCAGGCCGATGAAGGCCAGCAGCATGGCGCCGACGTTCAGAGCCAGTTGCATACCGGCAGAAGCGCCAGCGGCAGCGGCGTCAATGACGTTGGCCGGCTTGTCGTCCAGCTCGGCATCAGCGGAGCTTTCGTCATAGTTCGGGGTCTCGGTTTCCGGTACCAGCAGCTTGGCGAACAGCAGACCACCCGGTGCAGCCATGAAGGAGGCAGCGATCAGGTACTCCATCTTGACGCCCATGGAGGCGTAGCCAGCCAGAACGGAACCGGCAACAGATGCCAGACCACCACACATGACCGCGAACAGCTCGGAGTCAGTCATCTTGGAGATGTAGGGACGAACCACCAGCGGGGCTTCAGTCTGACCTACGAAGATGTTGGCAGTCGCAGAGAGGGATTCGGTACGGGAAGTGCCCAGCACTTTCTGCAGACCACCACCCAGCAACTTGATGACCATCTGCATGATGCCCAGGTAGTAGAGCACAGCGATCAGGGAAGAGAAGAAGATGATGACCGGCAGAACACGGAAGGCAAAGATAAAGCCGCCGCCACCGAACACTTCAAACATCTTGTTGCTGACCAGACCACCGAACAGGAATTCGATACCATTCTGGCCATAGCTGATTACGCTGGAGACTGCATCGGATACACCGACCAGAATATCGCGCCCAACCGGTACGTAGAGTACAAATGCACCCAGACCAGCTTGAATTGCAAACGCACCGGCTACGGTACGGACGTTGATTGCCTTGCGGTTGCTGGAGAACAGCACCGCGATAAGGACGAGCGTCGCCATCCCTACCAGACCCATGAACAAATTCATTATTATCTTCCTCTAGTAGCACCTGGCTTGTTAGCGAGTTGTAAATAAACCCAACTAATCAAGGGGAGCGCATTATACTAATTAAAGTCCGATAAAATAGAATGCTGGTCACATTTTATCGGTATCAAATTATTCAAGTGTCACAAAATTAGACAGCAAACGATTTTTACGCTTATTTTTTTCCCTGATAGCTCAACCACTTGTTACACCAATGTTTCATTTCCTTTTGCGATGCCGGAAAAGTCGCTCGGCATTATCAATTAACATAGTTGAAACATGCTCTGCAGATTCTTTTCGTATCCCCATCAATATCGCCGCAATTTCCGGCAGCGCTTCCGGTGTATTTCGCTCTCCTTGCCGCCCCTGTAGCGGCATATCCGGTGCATCGGTTTCCAGCACCAGCGATTCAAGCGGCATGGCCCGAAATACCTCACGGGTTTTGTTGGCCCGCTCATAGCTGATGACCCCGCCGACACCAAGATAAAAACCCAACTGCCAGAACGCCTCTGCTTGTTGCAGCGAACCGCTGAAGGCGTGGATCACGCCACCTCGAACCGGTTTGAAACGACGCAGCAGCTTGGCCACAGTGTCATTGGCCCGTACCGAATGAACTATCAATGGCAGCTCGAAATCCACTGCCAGCTTGATCTGCGCCTCGAACAGTTCGAGCTGCCTAGCCTGAGGTACATGGGAGCGCAGATCCAGTCCGCACTCACCGATGGCTACCAGCCCCTCGGGACGGCTCGATACCAGCTCCCGCAGCCGATCTATTACTCCTTCCTCTTGTTCACCGGCATACCAGGGATGAACACCCAGGCCATAGCACACGCCTGTGTGCTGGTTGGCCAGCGTCATCACACGGTGCCAGTTGGTCTCGGCAATAGCAGGAATGATATACTCCGTCACCCCGGATGCCTGGCAACGAGCCAGCAATGCCTCCCTGTCCTCGTCAAAGTCAGGAAAATCGAGGTGGCAATGGGTATCTGTCAGCTGCATATCACTCACACCTGTTTGTGGGATTTAATGGGTCATTGAAGATGATGAACAACAAACACCGTGGTTTTACCCTGATTGAGCTGGTGCTGGTCATCATCGTACTGGGGATCCTGGCAGTGGTGGCCCTGCCCCGTTTTATCAATATCAAGGATGATGCGCTAAAAAGCATGGTATCGGCGACTGCGGGCAATTTTGCCAGTGCGGCGCGCCTGGCCAATGCCGGCTGGGCGGTGGTGGTGAAGGGGCAATCCGTCGCGCTCTACAACCTGAGCAGTTTTGGCAACAGCACGATAGATATCAACCGCTATGGCTGGCCGGTGGGATCCGAAGAGGATTACAACAAGCCGGTAGACACCCCCTATCAGCCGGGATCGGGCAACCATATCTCGGTCAGCAACCAGTCAGACTGCCGACTGCTTTTTACCGATCTGCTGGATGGCAGTCAGAGCGTTGCGTCAACGGATCAGCCTGACGCAGTGCAGAAGCGGGCTGATTACCTTTCCACCATGATTGGCCCAGGTCATCCGGATGAAGATGAAGGCAACGAGATGCACTATAACTGCCGCTATATTCTGCGCGATTCTGTCGGTCGCTTCCCGGATTACCCGAATGGCCTGGGCTTTGAATACAACAGCGTTACCGGTGCCGTGACCCGCAATTTTCAGTAAGTGAATCATCACTGCCGGGATTGCACTCTTTCGATGGCTCCTCATCATAACGAACCGGCGTACAACAGCGCCGGTTCTCCTGAGTAAGTCCCCACTCTTCACACCACTCGTCGTAACGGGCCAACCAGCGTAGCAACACCCCTTTCATCGGCACTCCCTCCCGCAGTTGAAACACAAGCAGGAGAACATCCTAGCAGAGCGGTGAAAGTGAACAAGTCATCGCGATGCGACATAAACAGCGATAAAAAAACCGGCCAGCATTGCTGACCGGTTTTTCTCATCTTGACTCGATAGCCTTAGAGGCTTTTGAGCTTCTCTTCCGGCAGGGCCAGCTCGTCGTTGTGGTTAACGCCGATGCCGCGCTCCAGCACATGGCGAGCGATGGCATGGGCCTCTTCCAGCGAATGCATGCTGTAGGTGCCGCACTGATACTCGTTCAGCTCGGGGATCTTGCCCTGCTCCTGCACGGTCAGCACATCACTCATGGCTGCTTGCCAGGCAGCACCGACACGGGCCTCGTCCGGCGCACCGATCAGGCTCATGTAGAAGCCGGTACGGCAACCCATGGGGGAGATGTCGATGATCTCCACACCGTTGCCGTTCAGATGATCACGCATGAAACCGGCGAACAGGTGCTCGAGGGTATGGATACCCCGCTCGGAGAGGATCTCCTTGTTCGGTACGCAGAAACGCAGATCGAACACGGTAATGGTATCTTTGTTCGGGGTCTGCATGGTTTTGGCCACACGCACCGCTGGCGCTTCCATACGGGTGTGGTCAACGGTAAAACTGTCCAATAACGGCATTTCTGACTCCTGATTGGGTTACCAGAACCAGCCCCCGCGGGAGAGCTGATCCTTGCATTGTCGATACTGGGCGCCGTAGCGCTGGGCGCGAGCTTCCACCTTGCGCGAGGTTTTCATCAACCACCCCTTGCTGCGATAGCTGCCACGCCGATAGCCACCCCACCCTTCGTGATAATTGAGATACTGGCCATAGGCATCCCACTTGGAGGTGCCATTGAGCCGCTGGGCCTTGTTAGTGTACCAGCCCATAAAATCGATGGCGTCGGCAAAGTCATCGCGATCGCTCCAGCTATTGCCGGTCTCTCGCTGGTAATCAGCCCAGGTCTCGTCTTTCACCTGAGCGTAGCCATAAGCCGAGCTCGCCCGCCCGGTCGGAATAAAGAGGAAATACTCCATCGGCGGCTGGGCGTCGTGTACGAAGGAGGACTCCTGATACATCATGGCCATCACCACATGGATCGGCGTCCCCCACTTCTCGTTCATCTTGAGCGCGGCCTTGTGCCACTCCGGCTTCTCGCGAAAGATCTGGCACAGGTTTTCCGGCTGAGCCGGCGGGCGGGTACTGCACGCAGTGAGTACTACCAGCAAGCCTGCCACCGCCACGATGCGCTTTCGGGACAGCAGAGCAGAACTTGATTTGCTCTCCTGAACATAACGAGGCAAAAACGACATCAGATAGCGTCTTCGTTCTCTTCGCCGGTACGGATACGAATGACGCGCTCCACCTCGCAAACGAAGATCTTGCCGTCACCAATCTTGCCGGTGCGGGCAGTGTTCTGGATCGCTTCCAGACAGGCATCGAGATCCTCGTCCTGCACTACCAGCTCCACCTTCACTTTCGGCAGGAAGTCGACCATGTACTCGGCACCGCGATAGAGCTCGGTGTGCCCCTTCTGGCGGCCGAAGCCTTTGACTTCGGAGACGGTCATGCCGTTGATGCCAATCTCGGCCAGGGCCTCGCGCACATCGTCCAGCTTGAACGGTTTGATGATGGCTTCAATCTTCTTCATGGTGACTCCTTACCAGTTCTGTTTGCCAAACCCGGAAGTAATGGGGTAACGGCGATCCTTACCAAAGTTGCGGGCCGTGATACGGGGCCCAACCGCCGCCTGACGGCGCTTGTATTCGTTGAGATCCACGAGGCGGATCACCTTGCGCACCACCGCCTCCTCGAAGCCCTCTGCCACCATGTCGGCGACCGACGCATCCTCCTCTACGTAGCGCTTGAGGATGGCATCCAGGATGTCGTACGGCGGCAGACTGTCCTGATCCACCTGATCCGGCGCCAATTCTGCTGAAGGCGGACGGTCGATAACCCGCTGCGGGATAACGTAGTCGACCGAGTTGCGATATTCGCACAACTTGAAGACCAGCGTCTTCGGCACATCTTTCAACACGTCAAAACCGCCCGCCATGTCACCATAAAGAGTCGCATAGCCCACCGCCATCTCGCTCTTGTTGCCGGTAGTCAGCACAATACGACGACGTTTGTTGGAGAGCGCCATCAAGAGCACACCACGGCAGCGCGCCTGCAGGTTCTCTTCGGTGGTATCGCGGGCGGTACCTTCAAACAGCGGCGCCAGCTGGGTCATAAACCCTTCGAACATCGGCTCGATGGAGATGATGTTGAACTCAACCCCCATCCGCTCGGCCTGCTCCTTGGCATCCTCCACGCTCATCTGGGCGGTATAGCGGAACGGCATCATCACCGCCTGCACCTTGTCGGCACCGATGGCATCGGCCGCAATGGCGAGCGTCAGCGCCGAGTCGATGCCGCCGGAGAGGCCCAGCACAGCACCGTGGAAACCGTTCTTGGTGACATAGTCGCGCACTGCCAGCACCAGTGCCTGATAGGTCTCGGCCAACGGCTCCAGCGGTGTTGCAGGCTCCCGTTCTTTCACCGGCTGGCCATCGGCAAAACGTACCAGTGCCAGCTCTTCAGCAAACGGGGCCAGCTTGTGGGTCAGTTCGCCCTGGCTGTTGAACACCTTGGAGCAGCCGTCGAAAATCAGCTCATCCTGACCGCATACCTGATTGAGGTAAACCAGCGGCAGGCCGGTCTGATCGCAGCGTTCAATCATCAGTTCGCGGCGGATCCAGGGTTTCTCCTGATCGTAGGGAGACGCATTGATGGTGAGCAGCAGACCGGCCCCTGCCGCCTTGGCGGCCAGCGCCGGGCCCGGCTGCCAGAGGTCTTCGCAGATGAGTAGACCCAGATTGTGACCACGGAAGGGAACCACACAAGTCTCGGTCGCGGCGGTGAAGTAGCGCTTCTCGTCGAATACCCCGTAGTTGGGCAAGTCCTGCTTGAAGTAACGGGCAATCAGCTTGCCGTGCTCATAGAGGGAGGCTGCGTTATAGAGCGCCTCCCCTTCACGCCAGGGATGCCCGACCAAAATGGCGCAGTTCCCCTGCCATTCGGCAATGCGAGCCAGCGCGGCATCGACCCGGATCATCAGGTCGGCGCGCAGCAGCAGATCTTCCGGTGGATAGCCAGTCAGAGCCAGCTCGGAACAAACCAGCAGATCGGCACCTTGCAGCTCGGCCTGAGCCGCCGCAGCGAGCACTTTGTCAGTGTTATCTTCGATGGCGCCTACCGTCAGATTCAACTGGGCAAGCATCAGAGAGAGGGCTTTTGCCATGGCGATGCATCTTGAATTCGAAAATGATGGGGAATGATAAAGAAAAGGGGGGCGATCTGCCAGTTCAAGACTGGTGTAACCATGTGACAGCCATCGGCAGTAAGGATAAGCTGTAGATAGTCACGGAACGACACACCTCAGGCCACCATGAAACAACGCGGATTTACCTTGCTGGAGCTGATGATCGCCATTGCATTGGGGGTCATACTACTTGCTATTGGTATTCCTGCCCTAAGCGACCTGCTCAAAGAGAACACCGCCAACTATGAAAGTGAGCGGTTGATGAAACACCTGCGCTTCGCGCGTAACGAAGCAATCAGTGAACAGCAAACCGTAAGCGCATGTCTAATCAACAACACAAGCCAGTGTGTTTCCAGCAATTCAACACAGTTCTTGGTATTTGCCGATACCAATAACAACTCCCAACTTGATAACGGTGAAACAGAGTTGGCACGTACCCCAACCTTTTCATCCAACGCAGCCATCACTTCCACCAGAACCCGGGTTCTGTTTGCTCCAGACGGCACCAGCCTGGGCACCAATATGACCATTAAAGTCTGTGTGAGCCAAGAACCGGAGATTGACCTCGTTATTGCCGTTTCTGGCCGCAGTAGCAGGACAGACACCACAACAATCTGCCCTTGAGCCAATCATCTTGCACTACTGCTATCTTGGCTGCTCTTTCTCTTGTTTTCGGGCGGACTCGAGAGTGAAAGGCCGATCAACAGGCTGACATTCCAGCACTGTCCTCACCATCAGCAGCTGCCCGTTTATCTCAAATCCCTTCTCCTTGAAGGCAATCTCAGGCTTTTTGTTATCCGCAATAGCGCCCTGCAATACAACATTCGCCCCATTTTCCAGTTCGACATAGCACTTACGATCTACAGCTGCATGGGCGCAGCTAACGCCCAGCAGAGTCAACAACAGCATATTCACTCTCATTGGGGTTCATCCTCGTAGAGGTATATCTTCTTGGGTGTCATATCCATTTCGGCCTCATCGGCTCCCTCTGAACATTGCCCGGCCCCGGTACAACGGGTAGGTTGATTATTCCCGTCATCTTTCAGAATAACCTCCTCGCCCGGAGCACCACCGATAATACGGATCTTGGCATCATCACCAGCATGCACCACAAGGTCATCAGCCACTTTATTATTGACCTCGACATAACGTTCCGGAGACTGATTACCATCCTGATCGACCGTGTAGCGGAATGATGTGCCATAGTGCATATCCACCATGTATTGCCGCATGGCACCTATCGACTGAATGGTACACTCTTCGAAAGATTGAACCTGCGGCAGGAAGGAGGTGAAGTAAAGTTTGCCCTGAAGGACAACCCCAGCCCCCATCGACTTCTCTCCCGTTTCATCCAGCCAATATTTCCACCCCATCTTGCTGGTCAGACTTTTCTTTATCGTCAATATCTGTGCATCGGTTTTGCCAAGGAAGGGGTCTGTCGTTACATCGTAGAGTTGATCAATAGTGATCGCCGATGGAGGAGTGACGGTGCGGTAGGATTTGGGTACAACCTGATAGTCCCGCAGCATGAAATAGGCATTGTTGACGGTCGATTCTGATGATGGGCGATTACGGTCACCAGAACCAATCAAGACCGCATCGAAGGGGCGTTCGCTATAAACATACTGGCTATTTTTTACTTCCCACCCCTTATTGATTGTTCTTACCAATACAGGCTGAGTGAAGAAACGCCGATCTTCACTTTGCTGTGTATCGGAACCCAGACTGGCAAATTTGAATACACTCCAATCTGTTTTATTGGTTCCTGGCAAATCCATTCGCCAGATATTTCCGCCGGTATCGCTGGCATAAATACGGTCGACTTTACCATCCCCATCACTATCAAGTGTCGCCACACCACCAGGCATACTGTCCAGCATGGTGCTGACTTGCAGGTTTGTCGTACTGTTGGCTGCTGGCGTTGCACTGTATATCAGCGCACCGGTATTGGCATTCACTATGTAAATACCAGCTCCGCTACTATCAGAACTGCCCAGCCCGAGAGTACTTTTATTCAGGTCATAACCACCGGAAAAAATAACTACCGGATCGGTAACACCGGGAACAAATGCCACTTCAGGGACAGACCAGGTCTGCCCCAACTGGGAAAATCCACTCGAGTCGGGTGTGATGGACCATTTCAGTGTTGGTGCATCAGGATTCGTGACATCAAAGGCATAATAGTTTTTACCGCCACTACGCAACCCGACAAACATCCAGACATAATCGCCCTCTGATGCTTTTATCACCCCATTCTGGTTAGCATCTTTGATGAGTGCTACGGGAGAGGAGTCGACACCAAATACGTGAGCAGATGACTCACTATTTTGCCGTAAAGCTTTTTGAGTGGCTAGCAGCGGATAAGGCATCATGGCCCAAGTTTCATCAACAGATGAACCAAGATCCTTGAACATATGCA
Source organism: Aeromonas sp. SCS5 (assembly GCF_001887375.1). Lineage (NCBI taxonomy): Bacteria > Pseudomonadati > Pseudomonadota > Gammaproteobacteria > Aeromonadales > Aeromonadaceae > Aeromonas > Aeromonas sp. SCS5. The sequence goes on along the minus strand of NZ_LFCS01000010.1, from coordinate 131,701 downwards.
GAAAACCGGCATTGGTCCCCATGATAATACGCAAGTCAGGGGTACAACTAGTCTGCCCTTGTGCAACCGTACAACCGTAGTTGATGACTAAAGGTCTGGAGTGCAGGGGATCACCCAATATATATTTCCTGATTGTCGTACTGCTGTCGTTATCTTCATTGTCGACATCACTACCAGTGATCCAGCTGAACATATTATCCAGTTCAGAGACGTCAGATAACTGCATCAGTGAACGTAGCGCCTCAGCACTGCCAGCCATTATCTGGGCATTGCTGCGCGTAAAACTATCAAGGCGTTTTGGCGATGCCTTGTCATTGATGAGATAAAGGTTGCGGTTACTTTTATCGGCAAGCATCTCCTGCACACCACCTTTTGCAACCAGATTACCGTCATCCTCTGATGACCAAAAAGTTCTGGCCCCCTCCAGAATGGTGCCATCACTCTTTATCGCCGGTAATGTAGTGGTATCAACTACATAGCCCTTGTCAGACAAGACCAGTTTTTTCAGATTACCTTTCCATCGTGGACCCGTATCAGGTTCAAACATGGCATAGTAGATATTATTAAGACTTCTGGTCCGGTCAAAGTTATTTGTTGCAATAGCGGGAGATACCAGAGAGGTATTGATGCGCAGTATGGCAAGCAAAGATGACTTCAGTGCCTGACTGAGAGCTTCGGCACTAGTCGCAGGATAATATAGTCCGCCACCACGACGCGCTGTTTCAGCTAACAGGTTTCCTGCACCAGTAACAGCATCATCACCAAATCCAACTGTAAATGTTGTAACAGTCTGAACTCCGGGAGAACCTGGGTTTATATCCTTGTTTTTCATATAGCCAGCCAGTGCAGCAATATAGCTGGTGCTGCCACTACTGCCATATCCAACAGTTGTACCATATGCTGCTTTTTCAGTCGCATTGAGATTATCCAGCAACCCCTGCACTAACGAGTTGGCATTGGTATCCTGGGTTGGCTCACCATCTGTTATATAAATAACATAGCCATTATTAGAGCATTTATCATAAGGAGCTTTATAGGTTCCGACAGGGTTTTCTGCCAATGTATCCCGAGTCGGAGTTCGTGAGCTATCGTCATCACCATAATAAACTGAGCGGCCACCAAATAGACGATAGGCTTCATATAGCGTTTCACATAGCGGCGTATTAGTTTCCGCTCCAAGGCTATCTATGGTCGACAATAAATTCTGTTCTGCAGTAACACCATTACCGATATCGGTATCGTTACTCAGAATACGACGAACGATGCGCCCACCATTTCGGCCACCATTGCTGTCGTTGTAATTATATACAGCCAGTCCAAAATCAACACCAGGAGTTGAAGATATCAATCCCTTCACAGCATCCTTGGCGACCTGAAGTCGTGACTGGACACTATGTCCTGTCGGCCCATAATACCACCTGATGTAGTTTGCACTATATAAGGTAACTGCAGTATTACTCCCCGCAGCAGCATTGCTGATATTCGTTGTGTAATACCATAAGCCACTACTATTTGAAGTCTTATTTACTGGATAACCATTCGAGATGCTTCCAACAACCAAAGCTGGACCAGAGTAGGGGTTACTGTTGTTACTGGAAATTATATCTTGCTTGCAATCAACCAATACAATGTTCGATTCAGTTCGGCCAGACACGGAACCCCATGTTCCCTGCCTCGGTGTACTGCCTGAATAACTGGAATAGTTGTAACTCCATACTTGAGACTGGAAATAGCCAACTGTAGACAGTGGAGACTTTGAGGATGCGCAGGCATTTATACTATCTTTAAATCGCTGAGTATTGGTGATTGTCGGAACTGTACCATCGGTAGAAAAGTAGACATACTTTTTACTATTTCCGGTGTCTGGATCATTACTGAGTGCTGGATATATCGTATTTGGATCGTAAGCTTCTCTAACCACATCCATGGTCGAGCTCATACTCCCTGAATTATCAAAGATAACCAGGATTTTGGGTCTGAAGTCACCTGCTTTTGAAAAATCATAAATAAACAGCTCGGTGTCATCAGAATAACTGCTGCTTGCCAAGACCGGCATGGCGGCCATTACGGTGCAAAGCAGCAAGGCTCGTCCATGTTCGCGCATATCCTATGCTCCTATTCCGCCTTTAACAGGGGTTGCTCTACCCCAGCAGTCCAATTCATTGCACGACTGTTCTTGCCATATGTTGCTGCAGCCTGCAGCTCAACATAACGACAAGAAGGGATAACATTCTGGCTACTGGCATCCACTTTTCGCTTGCAGACACTTTCACCACGCCGTTCCATATTGACCGTATTTCCATTAACCGAGATTGCAGAACTGGCCCCCATTGTCGCAATCTTGCTCGACAGACCAGCTTGCAATAACGCACTCTCTATCATCCCTTCAATCCGATGCTCAGCCTGCTGCAAACTGGCTGCAGCCCCCGCCATTTTGAGATCCACACCACTGGACTGCATCATCACGACAGCAATCAGGGTCAGCGGTACCAGGATGACCAAAGCCACGATCAATGCAACGCCTCTGGCTCGTCTCATTTGCCACCTCCAGCAATGGCAGCAGGGTTACGCAACGCAATGGATGTCTCCAGAAGCAATCGCCGAAAACCATCACCACTACCGGTGACCTGAATATTACCAACCTGATATGTGTTGTTATTTACATATTTTGATGAAGCTTGCAGAGAGCGCACAAGAATAAACAGACGGGCAGCAATGACCCGTCCTTCATTCCATTCATTACTGGCAACAGAACTGATTGACACATATTTGTCTATTCGCCCATCCTGAACTGGACTGGTATCTACACCGTATAGCAAAGTTATTTTTTCTATACCTTGCGCCAGTGCGCCAGATATATCCCATGATCCATCGTTGGCAGTCAGCATTCGCTTGTGTAATTCAGGGACTCCACTGTTATCCACAATATGGTAGATGTAATGCTGGTACTCCCATAACTGTCTATTTGGCATAGCAGTATTATCAGGAGGGGCTTCGTTGCCGCGAAATATAACAGCAGACTGAGGCGTCGTTGCCATATAGAATCTATTTGCAGAGAGTGCACTGTCTGCCAAGGGGAAACCTATCAACCGCTTGATGCTGATGATGTCTGAATTCGCAACCCTGTTGGCCGATGCAATACAGCTGAAAGCATTGCCTGTGATCAGCTTGTTGGCATCAATATGTGTCGCCCATACACCACGTACTGGTGCGGATGCTGATGGGAAACTTCCTTCACCACGCTCATCCAAGCAATCTTTGCTGGAGGTAATAACAGCACCAGAAGTTATCGTTACCCCTGAGTTCAGCTGCATCGGCATACCGGTATAATCGCCCCAAAAACCGGCCCACTTGAGATCCTGGGCTATCAGACGCATCGCCAATCGCCCATTTTCCTGCAACTCACTCTGGTCAAACGCATCTTCAGAAGTCGTTCTGGAAGCAACGAACACACTCAGCACACCACCTAGCAGAAAAACACCGATCACCATAGCAATCAGCCATTCCACCAAGGTAAAGCCACGGTTATTCATAAGGTGGTCGTCAATACGTATTGACGCCTCGTCAAGTCGACCCCGGATATGCCGCAAGCATTGGTTGTAACTGATGCGATAGCACTTGAACCATCATGGGAAGCCTTGCGACCAGCCCAGAAAATGGCCACGGTCAGCGAGTCACTCGCCCCCTTGATGATGCAACCGACAGGATTGTTGAGCGTGGAGCCGGCACCCGATGCGGCACTACCTATCAAGGACTGACGCCAATAGTAGAGATCGAGCGCCAGCATATTGGCATCACTGCAGTTGCTCATGGTGCCATCAGCATTGGCACAGGATGGTAGCGATGATGTACTCGAACTGACGATCCAGGTATTACTGGCTTGCACCTCCCAGATAGCTCGATTGACCTTGATCCGCTCCACCATGTCGTTTGCCAGCCAGCTGGCTATGGTGCGTTGTCGCGCCTCATATCCTGCGAATTTGGATTGCGCCTGCATGGCGACCAGTCCCAGCAGACCAAAAGAGAGCACAACAGCAGCAATCATCACTTCAAGCAAGCTGAAACCGGAGGGCACACTATCAAAACCAGTGCGTTTCATGACCTAGTTCCAGCAATCATTGTTGGTTGCATTGCTGATATTTTTTGCGCTCTTGGTGCCATTTTGATCGACAGAGAAAATAATGCAGTCTCGGTCAGAGCCCTGTGCACCAGAGGCAGTCGCAGTCAGGGTATAGGTATTAGCGGCAGCAGAAATAACCAGATGGTAAAAACCGGAATCTGAATTGTCAGAGATATTGAGTGCCGACGCCGAAGAGGCGTACTGATTGAAGTCCATAAAATAGCTCTCTTGCCGGTTGGCGGCATCAAGCAGCATCTTTTTTGCATCGACACGATGACTGGTCAGCAAATATTGCTGATAAGCGGGATAAGCGATGGTGCCAAGGATCGCCACAATGGCGACAACAACCATCAACTCAATGAGAGAAAAGCCACGAAAGTATCCAATCATATCCCATCCTTGGTGACAGACTGCTTCATAAGTTTAACGCCGAGCCTGTCACTAGAACAAACCCGGCGTCAATATCATTGCACTTTATTCTTAAGCCTTGCTGGCGTCACTCAAATGATTCTAAGTTCCGGCGGTACTTCAAACACCACGTTCTCTTCGCGACCGGGATGCTCGGCGACCACCTTGCCACCCAGCTCGCGCAGGCGAGTAATGACGGATTGCACCAGCACCTCGGGGGCAGAGGCTCCGGCAGTCACGCCAATAGCCTTGACCCCTGCCAGCCAGCCGGCCTCGATCATGGAGGCGTCGTCGATAAGGTAGGCCTTGGCACCTACTTTCTCGGCAAGCTCCCGCAGACGGTTGGAGTTGGAGGAGTTACGTGACCCCACCACCAGCATGGCTTCCACCAGCCCCGCCATCTCCCGCACCGCATCCTGGCGGTTCTGGGTGGCGTAGCAGATGTCATCCTTGCGCGGCCCCTGAATGTTGGGGAAGTGCTTGCGCAGCGCATCGATGACATCCGAGGTCTCATCCACGCTCAGGGTGGTCTGGGTGACGAAACAGAGGTCATCCGGGTTCTTCACCTTGAGTTTGGCCACATCTTCCGGCGTCTCCACCAGATACATGCCACCCTCACGGTTCTCGTACTGACCCATGGTGCCGATCACCTCGGGGTGGCCGGCATGACCGATAAGCACGGCTTCGGAGCCCTTGCGACTGGCACGATGGACTTCCATATGCACCTTGGTCACCAGCGGACAGGTTGCATCGAATACCTTGAGGGCGCGGGACTTGGCCATCTCGCGCACCGCCTTGGAGACGCCGTGGGCGGAGAAGATAACAATGCTGTCATCCGGTACCTCGTCCAGCTCTTCGACGAAGACGGCACCCGCATCTTTCAGCTTGTTCACCACATAGCGGTTATGTACCACTTCGTGACGAACATAGATGGGAGCACCGAACTTCTCCAGCGCACTCTCGACGATGCTGATGGCACGGTCGACACCGGCGCAGAAGCCACGGGGGTTAGCCAGCAGAATATCCATCAGTGAACCTTCTCCTCGTCATCAACCCCCAGGATCTCCACCTCGAAGGTAACGGTGTGACCGGCCAGGGGGTGGTTGAAATCGACCGTGACCGACATCCCTTCCACCGCCCGGATGATCCCCGGCAGCTCGCTGCCGTTGGGCTGGTCGAACAGGATGATGGTACCGACCTTGGGCTCTACATCGGCGCCAAACTTGGCGCGATCCAGATGGTAGATGTTGTCGGGGTTGGAGAGACCAAAGGCCTCTTCCGGCGCCAGAGTAAAACTCTTGCTCTCCCCTTCGCTCAGCCCCAGCAGACACTGCTCGAAGGTGGGAGTCAGGCTGCCATCGCCCATCCGCAGGCGGGCAGGTTTGCCGTGCAGTGCAGTGCTGTCGGCAACCGAGCCATCTTCCAGCTTGATGGAGAAGTGGAACAGCACGCTGCTGTTAGCGGTGATCTGCTGGCTCATGCCTGCTCCTTTTTCTCACCACGGAAACCGTCCAGCACGATCATGGCGGCCCCGATAAAGATAAAGCTGTCAGCCAGATTGAATGCCGGCCAGTGCGCACGCTGCCAGTAGAAGTCGAGGAAATCGACCACATGGCCCAACACCAGTCGATCAAAGACGTTGCCGAGGGCGCCGCCGATGATGAGTGAATAGGCGATACCGCTCCAACGCTGGGTCACCGACTGCTTGCGCAGCCAGTGGATCAGCAATCCACAGATGGCAAAAGCCAGCACCGCGAAGAACCAGCGCTGCCAGCCCCCCTGATCAGCCAGAAAGCTGAATGCGGCGCCCTTGTTGTAGACGTGAACCAGATTGAAGAAGGGGGTGATCTCCACCCCCGGGTAACCAAATGGCAGCAACTTGACCACGGCGAGCTTGCTCGCCTGGTCCAGTACAAAGGCCAGCACTGCCAGCCACAGCCAACGCAGGCCGCTTTTATGTTGAGTCATCTTCATCAGGCAAATTGACGAGTTTCGCCGTCACCCTCAACGTTGGTCACACAGCGACCACAGATCTCTTCGTGACCCGCGATGGTGCCCACATCTTCTACATGGTGCCAGCAGCGGTCGCACTTGGCGGCGGCAGACTGGGCCACGCTCAACCAAAGGTCATCACGCTCGGTCCCGGTGCAGTCGTGACCAATGATTTTGAATCGGCCACCCTCAAGTTTGACAATCCCACCGACCCCACCGAAGTCCATTGACATATTTAATCGTTCAATTTGTGTGGCACTTAATTGATTAATTACTTCTGCGGATCTCTCTTTATCTTCATTATCAAGAGCATGTAGTGAAACATTTTGGTCAACCCGCTCAACCATTGCTTTAGAGGTGATAAGTACAAAGCGCAGCTCATCTCCCAACTGACCGAGCTGCTCTGCCAATCTAGGCCTTGCATACAAAGTGACCTCTGCCTGTAAGGATCCGCCGATGCGCTTCTCGCTACGGGCAGCTTCCAACGCTTTGTTCACTTCAGCCCGCACGCTAAGAATCGTGCTCCAGAATCCGTTGTCGGTTTTATTTTCACCAGCGCTCAGTTCGAGCTTGTCAGGGAATTGATACCATTCTTCAGTAAAGACAAACTCGCCACGCTCACCCGGCAGCAGTGCCCAGATTTCGTCAGCGGTGAAGCTCATGATCGGCGCCATCCAGCGCACCATGGCTTCGGCGATGTGATAGAGCGCGGTCTGGCAAGAGAGACGGGCCTGGCTGTCGGCCTTGGCGGTGTACTGACGGTCTTTGATGATGTCCAGATAGAAGGAACCCATCTCGACCGAACAGAACTGCATCAAAAGCTGAGTTACGCCATGGAAGTTATATGACTTGTAAGCCTCTTTAATTGCCTTCTGAACATCTTTGGCACGACCAATAGCCCAACGATCCAGCTCCACCATTTGTGAAGGCTCACGAACCATGTCGGTCGCCGGATTGAAGCCGTTCAGGTTGGCCAGCAGGAAGCGGGCAGTGTTGCGAATACGACGATAAGCATCGGCAGAGCGCTTGAGGATCTCGTCGGAGACAGTCATCTCGCCGGTGTAGTCAGTGCTCGCTACCCACAGACGCAGGATGTCGGCACCCAGCTTGTTCATTACGTCTTGCGGGCTCACCACGTTGCCGATGGACTTGGACATCTTGCGACCCTGACCATCCACGGTGAAGCCGTGAGTCAGCACCTGGTTGTAGGGAGCCTTGTCTTTCATGGCCACGCCGATCATCAGGGAGGACATGAACCAGCCACGGTGCTGGTCAGAACCTTCCAGATACATGTCGGCCGGCTTGCCGTTGAACTCGGGACGGGCATCGACCACGGATGCGTGGGTAGAACCGGAGTCAAACCAGACGTCGAGAGTGTCAGGCACTTTCTCGTAGTTGTCGGCATCGGCGCCCAGCAGCTCGGCCTTGTCCAGATCCCACCAGGCCTGGATACCGGACTGCTCGACCCGCTTGGCCACCTCTTCCATCAGGCGGACAGATTCCGGATGCAGTGCCTGAGTCTCCTTGTGAACGAACAGGGAGATGGGCACACCCCAGGTACGCTGACGGGAGATACACCAGTCCGGACGGTTCTCGACCATCGCCTGAATGCGGTTTTTACCCCAGGCCGGCACCCAGCCGCTCTGACCGTGCTGGGCAATGCCCTCTTTCTCGATACGCTCGATCTCTTCCAGCGCACGCTTGCGCAGACCCTTCTGCTCCATGCTGATGAACCACTGCGGGGTGGCACGGAAGATGATCGGGGTCTTGTGACGCCAGCAGTGCGGATAGGAGTGGTTGAACACCTTGTGGTGCAGCAGGGCACCACGCTCGGTCAACACCTCGACAACAGCTGCGTTGGCCTTGAATACGTGCTGGCCGGCAAACAGTTCGGTATCCGGCAGATAGACGCCGTTGCTGCCAACCGGGTTGGCCACTTCCAGACCGTACTTCTGACCGACCACGAAGTCTTCCTGACCGTGGCCAGGGGCGGTGTGAACAGCACCGGTACCGGCATCCAGAGTAACGTGATCGCCCAGTACCACCGGCACATCGAAGCTGTAGAAGGGGTGGTTGAAGCGCAGCAGCTCAAGAGCGGCACCCTTGGCGTAGCCCAGGTTGTGGTAGTGCTCGATACCGGCGCGATCCATCACGTCCTTGACCAGCTCGGCGGCCAGGATCAGACGCTCGGGGTTCTCCCCTTCAACCTGCACCAGTGCGTAGTCCAGATCGGCGTGCATGGCGATGGCGCGGTTGGCCGGCAGGGTCCACGGGGTAGTGGTCCAGATCACGGCAGAGAGTGTGCCTTTGCCGGTGTGGCCTTCGGCGCAGTCAAACTTGGCGGCAACGGCGGCCTCGTCAACGGCCTTGAAGCGCACGTCGATAGAGGGGGAGTTCTTGTCGTAGTACTCAACTTCGGCTTCAGCCAGCGCGGAGCCGCAATCGGTACACCAGTGCACCGGCTTGGAGCCTTTGTGCAGGTGACCGTTTTCAACGATCTTGGCCATGGCGCGGATGATGTTGGCTTCGGTGCCAAAATCCATGGTCAGGTAGGGGTGTTCCCAGTCACCCAGCACGCCCAGACGGATGAAGTCGGTCTTCTGCGCTTCGATCTGGGTCTTGGCGTATTTGCGGCACTCGGCGCGGAATTCGGCAGCGGAAACCTTCTCGCCCGGCTTGCCGACCATGCCTTCCACTTTCAGTTCGATAGGCAGACCGTGGCAATCCCAACCCGGCACATAGGGGGAATCGAAACCGGAGAGGCCTTTGGACTTGATGATGATGTCTTTGAGGATCTTGTTGACCGAGTGACCGATGTGAATGTTGCCGTTCGCATAGGGGGGGCCATCGTGCAGAATGAAAGAAGGCTTGCCCGCTTTAGCGCGGCGAATAGCGCCGTAGAGATCCTGATCGTACCAACGTTTCAGCATGTTGGGTTCGCGCTTGGCCAGATCGCCACGCATCGGAAACTCGGTTTCCGGAAGATTCAGGGTGTGTTTATAGTCGCTCATCAGTCCTGGGTTCCCTTCTTTTCTAAAAGAGTGCTGGGTAAATGAAATTGCGGCAGCCCGAACCAGGCTCGGGCCGCCAGGGCATCTCGTTCGATCTGCTCTTTCAAGGCAGAGAAAGAGTCAAATTTCTGCTCTTCGCGCAGCTTGTGGCGAAGCAGCACCTTGACCTGTTGACCGTAAAGGTCACCAGAAAAATCAAACAGATGTACTTCCAATCTGGCTTGTGTACCGCTCAAGGTCGGCCGTACACCCACATTGGCTACACCGGGGAAGGTCTTGCCGGAACATATCACTTCCACCGCAAACACGCCACCGACCGGGATTACCTGACGCTTGAGGGCCAGATTGGCGGTGGGAAAACCTATGGTGCGCCCCAGCTTGTCGCCGTGGGCCACCCGGCCGCTGATGGCATAAGGACGGCCGAGCATCAGCTCAACCTCCGCCATCCGGCCCGCCTTGAGCGCCTCGCGCACCAGCGTGCTGCTGACCCGCTGACGGGATAGCTGGAAGCTCTGGGTGCTGATCACCTCGAAACCGAAGCGTTGGCCCGCCGCCTCCAGCAGGTGGAAGTCCCCTTCCCGCCCCTTGCCGAAGCGAAAATCGTCGCCGACCACCAGATAGCGCACGCCAAGCTTCTCGACCAGCAGCTGCTCGATGAAGGTGGCAGCCGCCTGACTGGCAAAGCGGTGGCTGAAGCGCACGCAGAGCATGCGGTCGATCTGCAACCCCTTGAGCGCTTCATACTTCTCGCGCAAGCGGCTCAGGCGTGCCGGCGCCTCGCTACCGGCAAACAGCTCCAGCGGCTGCGGCTCGAACAGCATGACGCAGGCGGGCAATCCCAGCTGGGCCGCTTTCTCCCTGAGACGTGCCAGTACCGCATGGTGACCCTGATGAACCCCATCAAAGTTGCCAATGGTCAATACACATCCCCGGTGACGGGGCTTGAGATTGTGAATACCGCGAATAAGCTCCATCGCTGCCTTGTGCGTTGCTGCTGTCGAAATCGCCGGATTATATATCAGGCGGCCATCAGGGTCAGCCCTGTTGCGGCCCCGATTTCAGCTCTCGGGGCCGAAATACCAACTCACTTGGCGCCTTCAAGCCTCGGATATGGATCAATCTTCACGACCCGCTCTCAGATCTCTTGGCCGGATCCCCAGTGCCAACAGCACACCTGCATAAATGGCACCACCCAGCACCAGCAACATGGTCAGCTGCAGGCTCGCCTTGCCCATGCTCCATGCTCCCCATTGGGCCAGCTCTGGCGACAGGTAGAGGAGCACGCCCCCCATCAGCAGGCTCGCCGTCAGCAACTTGAGGCAAAAGACCCCGGTGTGGCGGGAAGGCCGGTAGACGCTCTGCTGATGGAGTCCCTTGAACAGCAGGGCTGCGTTAAGCGTGCCCGAACAGGCGGTCGAGAGCGCCAGCCCCACGTAACCGAGCGGATAGATGAAGAGGAGGTTGCAGACCATGTTGGCGGCCATAGAGATCATCCCGATCCGTACCGGCGTTTTGGTGTCCTGACGGGCGTAGTAACCGGGCGCCAGCACCTTGATTAACATCAGCGACAGCAAACCGGAGGTGGATGCCAGCAAGCTGGCGCTCGACATAGTCACCTCATGCAAGCCGAACTCGCCGCGCATGAACAGCACCCGCAGGATGGGCTCACGCAGCACGGCAATCCCCACCATGGCGGGCAAACCGAGCAACATCACCATCCGCACCCCCCAGTCCATGGTGCGGGAGAAGTCAGCGGGATCGGCATCCACATGCTTCTTGGCCAATGCCGGCAGAATGACGGTACTGATGGCAACGCCGAACATGCCGAGCGGGAACTCCAGCAAGCGATCCGAGTAGTAGAGGTAGCTGATGGCACCGGTCGCCAGAAACGAGGCAAGCATGGTGTTGACCAACAGGTTGATCTGGCTGACCGATACCCCGAACAGCGCCGGGATCATCAGGGTGCGGATCTTCACGACCCCCGGATGGTGCCAACCCCACTTGGGCCACACCAGCATGTTGATCTGACGCAGGAACGGGAACTGGAACAGGAACTGTACCAGACCACCGAGGAAGACACCGATGGCCAGCGCCAGTTCGGGATCGTCCAGCCAGGGCGAGATCCACCAGGCGGCGGCGATCATGGTGATGTTGAGGAAGATAGGGGTAAAGGAGGAGACCCCGAAGCGACCGAAAGTATTGAGAATGGCTCCCGCCATGGCGGTAAAGGTGATGAACCAGAGGTAGGGGAAGGTGATTTTGAGCATCAGGCTCGCCATCTCGAACTTCTCGGCGGCCGGCCCGCCATGGAGCCAGTCCCAGAACCAGCCCCAGCCAAACAGGGCGGTCAGCACGCCGGAGCCCAGCACCCCGAGCAGGGTGACCACGGTCACTATCCCGCCGAGAGTCCCCGCCACCGCAGCCAGCAGTTCACGCACTTCACTCTCATCACCCTTTTTCCGGTACTCGGTCATCACGGGAACAAAGGCCTGGTTGAAGGCGCCTTCGGCGAACAGACGACGCAGGAAATTGGGAATGCGATTGGCAAAGAAGAAGACGTCTGCGGCAACCCCGGCACCGAGCAGATTGGCGATGACCACATCGCGCACCAAGCCCATCACACGGGATGCCAACGTCATTCCGGACACAATAATTCCGGATTTGATCAATTTCTTACTCAAGACGAGGCCTCTGGAACTGTCAGAATGAAAAGAATGCTGCTAGAATCGGCCGACAGTTTAACCGTCTCCCATCTGACACACCACCGGGGGGCGGTGTTTATTTGCACAAATCATTTGACAATATGTGGTTGGGAAGGCATATTTCCGGGCCTTTTCAATACACTCGCTAAGACAGTTTTAGGAGTTTTACCTTGGCTAACATCAAATCTGCTAAGAAGCGCGCTCTTCAGTCAGAGAAACGCCGTCAGCACAACGCCAGCCGTCGTTCCATGACCCGTACCTACCTGAAGAAAGTCATCGCTGCTATCGCCTCTGGCGACAAAGCTGCCGCGACTGCCGCTTTCGCTGTTGCTCAGCCGATCATGGATCGTATGGCGACCAAAGGCCTGATCCACAAGAACAAAGCTGCTCGTCACAAGAGCCGCCTGTCTGCCCAGATCAAAGCTATGGCTTAATCAGCTTCTGCTGATAAAAGCTGAAAAAACCGGCCTAGTGCCGGTTTTTTATTTATCTGCGCTGCAGTAAAGCCGATGCAGCAAGGTGATCATCTCGCGCACCTCGTGACTGCGCAGCGAATAGTAGACCGTCTGGGCCTCTTTTCGCGTGTTGACCAGCTCATCGCGCCGCAGCAATGCCAAATGCTGTGATAAGGCCGACTGGCTCAATCCCAACCGCTCGTTGAGCTCCCCCACCGACAGCTCCCGCTCCAGCAGATGGCACAGGATAAAGAGCCGCCGCTCGTTGGCCAGCGCCTTGAGCAGGGCAACCGCCTGACCCGCACTGGCTTCCATCTCTTCAAGTTGCATCACATCTCTCCTCTGCCAATCATCGCCGATGATACGTGGTGACGCGCCGTTTTAAAACGACAGGGACGCAGGCTGGATGGCGGAGAAGTTCTCCTCCCCGGCAAAGAGGAAGGTGAAATCACTCTCGCACACCCGTTTTACCGCCGGATGCTGGATCATCCGCTCGGCGAAGATGACGTAGTACTCCTCCATCAGATCCTGGGTCTCACCCAGCAACATCACCCCCTCTCCCTCGAGGATCTCCTCCCGATAGATGGTGGGGGCCATGAAGATACCCTGATTGAAGAAGCCAAACGCCTTCATCAGAGCCGCATCGTCAAACTCGCCAAGAATGCTGGGGGAGACCCCCTGCTGTTCAAACCACTGGGTAAGCTGGCGCCCCATTGCGGTGCGGCGCCCAGGAATAAGCAGCTTGCGCTCTTCAAGACAGGCCGGAAAAGGGAGCGATGGCAGCGGCGCCTTACAGAAGAAGCTGACACCACAGCCACCAAGTCGCTTGGAGAGCAAGCCCGCATGCTGGCTCGAATCCACCGGACAGTCGGAAAGGATCATGTCTAGCTTGTGCTCGCTCAGCTGCTCCAGCAGCAACTCGTGGGTCGATTCGAAGCAACGCAGGTGGATGGAGCCATCGTTGGGGATGACTGAGAGCAGCACACGGCTGGCAAGACGCTTGGAGAGGGCATCGGCGATGCCGACGTCGAACAGGATCTGGCTCTCCTTGCGGTAGTTGACGATATCGAGCATCTCGTAGGAGAGGCTGAACATCTTGTCGGCGTAGCGAAACACCAGCTGGCCCAGCTCGGTGGCCTCAAGGGTGCGCCCCTTGCGCTTGAGTAGCTTGCCGCCCAAACGCTGCTCCAGCAGCTTGATCTGGCCGGTCACAGTCTGCGGGGTCAAAAAAAGGGCTTCTGCCGCCTGAGTGACAGAGCCCTTCTTCTGCGTCATCCAGAAATAGTAGAGATGGTTGTAGTTAAGGTGTGACATCCGATGGGGTTCCCGCCTGGCGCGGGCTCCGGTAGCAGCTGAGTTCAACCGCCAGAATGTCATACATGTCGCTGACCGAGTCAACCTTGTTCGCGCCGAACTGCGCCATCAGGTCAGCCTTGAGCCGCGCCTTGTCGGGCTGGCGATCACCGCAGTAGCGTTTGTTGGAACGCTTGACCATCTCCCCTGCCCGGCTGCTCAGCGCCCGCTCGGAGAAGGTCTCGCCAAAGCGGGCCCTGGCCTGCTTGTCCCCCAGCAGCACGGCGCTGTCCACCACACCGTTGAGATAGGCAGAGCAGCTTGCCGAGGCGGCATCCTGCCTGCAATCCTCAAATCCGCCCGCCCATGCCAGCGGGCTTAGCAACATTACTGCCAGCCATACCTGTTTTTTCATAGTCCCTCCGCACTCTGATCCCCGTCACACTTGGGAAGAGCCAATCGCAAGGCCAGATAACCAACTACCGCCGCCAGGGTTGAGCCCACCAGAATACCGAGGCGAGAGTAGCTGCCGTAATCCAGCCCACCATGCTCGAATGCCAGCGATGCGATAAACATCGACATGGTGAAACCAATGCCGCAGAGGATGCTGACCGCAAAGATCTGCTTGAAGTTGACTCCCGGTGGCAACTGCGCCACACCCAGCTTGACCGACAACCAGCTGATGGTGAACACCCCGAGCGGCTTGCCGATAAACAGCCCCAGCATGATGCCCATGGGTACCGGGCTCAGCAGGGATGAGAGACCGATCCCCTCCAGCGATACCCCCGCGTTGGCAAAGGCAAACAGCGGCAGGATCAGGTAGGCACTCCAGGGGTGCAGGGCATGCTCCAGATGCTTGAGCGGCGAGGCATAGCGCTTGCCGTTAAGCGGGATCATAAAGCCAACCACCACGCCTGCCAGGGTCGCATGGACACCGGATTTCAGCACAGCCACCCAGAGCACCAGACCAACCAGCATGTAGAGGCTGATCCGATCCTCGCCGCGGCGGTTCATCCAGAAAAGCGTCAGGGTCGCCAGAATACCGACCGTCAATGCTGCCAGCGACAGTTGCTGGGTGTAGAACAGCGCGATGATGATGATGACACCCAGATCATCCATGATGGCCAGCGCCAGCAGGAATACCTTGAGGCTCACCGGCACCCGCTTGCCGAGCAGCGCCATCACCCCGAGGGCAAAGGCAATATCGGTCGCGGCAGGAATCGCCCAGCCAGCGCGCGCCACTTCATCCGAGTAGTTGAAGAAGGCGTAGATCAGGGCCGGAGCCAGCATACCGCCCACCGCAGCGATGGCCGGAAAGGTCGCCTGCACTCGGGATGAGAGCGCTCCTTCCAGCATCTCGCGCTTCACTTCTAGCCCGACCAGCAGGAAGAAGATCGCCATGAAGCCATCGTTGATCCAGAGCAGCAATGGCTTGTTGATGTCCAGTGCCGCAATGCGTACCTGCACCGGCGTATCGAGGAAGGCCTGGTAGCTGCCAGAGAAGCCGGAATTGGCCAATATCATTGCCAGCATGGCCGCCATGATCAGAATAATTCCGGAGGCGGCCTCCAGCTTCAGGAACTTTTTGATTACGTCGCTCATGGTTAAAATATCCACAGAATTACTTTACGTTGAGTCTATAACCGATAACAACTCTTGGAAAATCGTTTCTTACTGCTCAATACAACGAAAAAACCGAAGTAAAACCAAAACAGCTCCGCCAAAGGCATCTTTCATAGCGGTGTGGCCAGTTCTCGATTTTCAATCACAAAAATGAATATCTAACTGTTTTTAAGCATAAAAAAGGCGCCCTGGGGCGCCTTGCAATCAGATGGCGACGGGCGCCTTGATGCCGGGATGGGGGTCGTAACCCTCTATCTCGAAATCCTCGAACTTGTAATCGAAGATGGAGTCCGGCTTGCGCTTGATCACCAGAGTTGGCAGCGGACGCGGCTCACGGGTGAGCTGCAGTGCAGTCTGCTCCATGTGATTGGAGTAGAGGTGCACATCACCGCCGGTCCAGACAAAGTCGCCCACTTCCAGACCACACTGCTGGGCCATCATATGGGTCAGCAAAGCATAGCTGGCAATGTTGAACGGCAGGCCGAGGAACACGTCACAGCTGCGCTGGTAGAGCTGGCAGGAGAGCTTGCCGTCCGCCACATAGAACTGGAAGAAGGCATGGCAGGGCGCCAGCGCCATCTTGTCCAACTCGCCCACGTTCCAGGCGGAGACGATGATGCGGCGCGAATCCGGGTTGTGCTTGATGTCGTCCACCGCTTTCTGGATCTGATCCACCACGCCACCGTCGGCGGTCGGCCAAGAGCGCCACTGGGCGCCATAAACCGGTCCCAGATCGCCGTTCTCGTCGGCCCACTCATCCCAGATGCTGACGCCGTTCTCTTTCAGATAGGCGGTGTTGGTGTCGCCATTGAGGAACCAGAGCAGCTCATGAATGATGGAGCGCAGGTGGCACTTCTTGGTGGTCACCAGCGGAAAACCTTCCGCCAGATTGAAGCGCATCTGATGACCAAACAGAGAGACGGTGCCGGTACCGGTGCGATCGGACTTGACGGTCCCCTCGTCCAGGATCTTCTGCATCAAGTCGAGATAGGCTCTCATTGCTTTGCCTCCTTCACGGCGTTACCGAACAGCTGCGGGCGCTTGTAGGCAACCCAAATCATCAGGGCACCGATGAAGATCATCGGGGTGGAGAGGATCTGACCCATGCTGATCTCGTTGAAATAGAGGCCCAGCTGGCTGTCTGGCTGGCGGACAAACTCCACCAGGAAGCGGAACAGGCCGTAGAACAGCAGGAACATACCGGAGATGGCACCGCGCGGCGGGTTCTTGCGCCAGAACAGGTTGAGGATGATGAACAGCACCACCCCTTCCAGCGCGAACTGGTAGAGCTGGGAGGGATGACGCGGCTCGGGGCCGGCCTCCGGGAAGATGATGGCCCAGGGCACATCGGTGATCCGGCCCCACAACTCACCGTTGAGGAAGTTGCCGATACGGCCGACGCCGAGGCCAAACGGAATAAGCGGTGCCACAAAGTCGGCCACGGTGAAGAAGTGGCGCTTGGTCTTGTGGGCAAACCAGATCATGGCAGTGATCACCCCGATCAGACCGCCGTGGAACGACATGCCGCCGGTCCAGATCTTGAACAGGTAGGTCGGATCCGCTAGGAAGAGATCGAAGTTGTAGAAAAGTACGTAACCGACACGGCCACCGAGGATCACCCCGAGGAAGCCGTAGAAGAGCAGGTCAGAGACCTCGTTGCGTGTCCAGCCGCTGTTCGGCGCATCGGCGCGACGGCCAGCCAGCCACATGGCAAATGCAAAACCGAACAGGTACATGAGACCATACCAGCGTACCGATAGTGGTCCCAAACTGAATGCTACGGGATCAATCTGCGAGAAAACCCAATATCCATCGTGCTGCATAAGCGGCCCCAGTCATAAGAAAAGCCGCATTTTCCGATCATTCGCCAGCAGGGACAAGGCATGTTTATCAATCAACCGATTTTCGGTTTGTGACCCGCGCGCAGCAAGCCCCCCAAACCGTGCTCTTCCAGATAGCGGGCAAACAAGCCGCGCAGCACGTGCGGATTGTCGTGCTTGAGACCATCGGCCAGCAGCTCGGTCAGCTCACTCAGGGTCGATTGGCGCAGCACGTACTTGATCCGGGCGATGTTGTGGGTATTCATACTGAAGCGGCGATAGCCCATGGCCAGCAGCAACAGCACACCGACCGGATCACCAGCCAGCTCGCCGCAGACCGAGACCGGCTTCTGATAGCGGTTGGAGGCATCGACCAGCAGTTGCAACGCGCGGATCACCGCCGGATGGAACGCATCGTAGATGTTGGCGACGCGGGAATTGTTGCGATCCACAGCCAGCAGGTACTGGGTCAGGTCGTTGCTGCCCACCGACCAGAAGTCGATGAGCGGCGCCATCTCCGGCAGGATGTAGAGGGCGGAAGGCACCTCGATCATCACCCCGAGGCTGGGGTAACGGATCTCGGCATTGCGGCTGGCAGCCTCTTCCGATACTTCGCGCCACGCCTGATCCAGCAGACGGCGGGACGCCTTGATTTCACTGACACTGCTGATCATCGGCAGCATGATGGCCAGATTGTCGAGCCCTTCGCTGGCCCGCAACATCGCCTTGAGCTGCACCAGAAACAGTTCGGGGTGATCCAGGGTGAGCCGGATCCCCCGCCAGCCAAGGAAGGGATTTTCCTCGACGATGGGGAAATAGGGCAACTGCTTGTCACCGCCTACATCCAGCGTCCGCATGCAGACCGGCCGGTTGCGATAGGTCTCGAGAATGCCGCGATAGCGGGCAGTCTGCTCCCACTCGGAGGGGAAGCTGTCTTGCAGCATGAAGGGAATTTCGGTGCGATAGAGACCGACCCCGTCCGCCAGATGATTGAGAGAGATCTCGGTATCGGCGCTGAGCCCGGCGTTGAGCAGCAGGGAGACCTTGGTACCGTCCGCCGTCTCCGAAGGCTGGTTGTCGACACTGCGCACCAGACTGTCGAGTGCCCGCTCTTCACTCAGCAGCTGGCGATACTCGGTCAGGATCACCTGATTGGGTTCGATGAAGAGATCGCCGCTATAGCCATCGACAACCAGCATGCGGCCACCGATATCACCGAGCGGCAGATCCACCCCCATGATGGCGGCCACCCCCATGGCGCGGGCCAGAATGGCGGCGTGGGAGTTGGTCCCCCCCTTGAGCGAGACAACCCCGGTCAGGTATTCGCGGGGGACTTCCGCCAGAATGGTGGCAGTCACCTCGTCGGCGACCAGCACCACGGGCTCACCGATGGAAATATGCTCCGGCTCGTTCTGCACCAACCGACTGATGAGGCGTTGGGCGATATCCTTCACATCGGTGGAACGCTCCTGCAGGTAGGGATCCTTCATCCCCTTGAACTGCTCGATGAGGCGATCGCTGACCAGCTTGACGGCGGAGACCGCGGTCCAGTGCTCCTTGCTCACCTTGTTGCGGATCGGCTTGATATAGCCGGGATCGGCTAGCAAATGGAGATAGATGTCGAAGATGGCGACAGAATCCTCGCTGTAACTCTCGCGAAAGCGCAGCGCCAGGCTCTCCAGATCGTGACGGACCTCTTCTACCGCCAACTCCAGCCGTTCCAGCTGGCCGGCATGATCCTCATCCTTGCGCGGAGTGATGGAAGAGAGCGCCTTGCGCGGCCGCCACACCCAAGCCTTGGCCATAGCGATGCCGCTGGCACCGGCAATACCGCGCAGCGGCTTGCTCCAGTCAGTCTTCTGCAGCCACCCCTTGGCTTGCGCCTGAGCGATATGCGCTGCCAGCTGGGCCGCCAGCGTGACCATGAAGGACTCTTCCCCCTCATCGAAACGGCGGCTCTCTTTTTGCTGCACCACCAGAATGCCGACCACCTGACGCTGGTGCATGATGGGGGCGCCCAGAAATGAGCGAAACGCCTCTTCGGCGACATCTGGCAGGAATTTAAAGCTGGGGTGTGCAGGGGCATCGGCCAGGTTGATCAGCTCTTCCCGCTGACCGACCAGACCGACGATACCCTGCTCGAAGGGCAGAGTGACCTTGCCGACCGCCGAAGGGGCAAGACCATCGGTCGCCGCCAGCCGGTAGCGGCGCATCTCGGGTTCCGAAACGTAGACAGAGCAGCAGTCCACCACCATGGCGTGCCGGGTCTGGCTCACCAGTGCCTGCAAGGCCTGTTCCAGGGTGTTGGCCCCGGCCATGCTCTCGACGATACGTCTCAGTTCCGTTAACAACTAATCTGTGCTCCTTAGCGAGCGCGGTTGCGCCGCCCATCCTTCTTGTTGACCTGCTGCACTGCCGGCGCCGGCATCGCCAGCGGAGCAAACTCCTTCATGACCCGGCGGTAAACCTCCCGCTTGAACGAGACGACCTGGCGTACCGGGTACCAGAAGCTGACCCAGCGCCAGTCGTCAAATTCGGGATGACCATGACAACCGAACTGGATCCGCGACTCTCGGCCCGAATTGAGCTGCAACAGGAACCATTTTTGTTTTTGGCCAATACAGACCGGTGAACTGTCCCAGCGGACAAGACGTTTGGGTAAACGGTATTTAAGCCAGTTACGACTGGTGGCCATGATGGTCACATCTTCGGGCTTGAGGCCTATCTCCTCATACAGCTCGCGATACATGGCCTGTTCCGGCGTTTCACCATCATCAACTCCCCCCTGCGGAAACTGCCAGGAGTGCTGCCCATAGCGTTTAGCCCACAACACCTGTCCTTCACGGTTACAGATCACGATACCGACATTGGGACGAAATCCGTCGCCATCAATCACGTGATCACCTTATAAAGGCTGAATCTATAAAGAGATTGTTCCACATTCACTTCGTGGCAGCAAACAAGGAGTGACTCCCGGCGTTCATGAATAACTTTCAATTTCACACATACTTATAAACAAACGGGAAGATCTGCTCTACCAAGTTGCCCACCCAGACTGTGCATAAGCCTGTGAGCAAGCTGGTATATACAGTACTTTTTAACTGTAAGTGAAAAACAGACTATCACCTCGCAGATCAGAGTTAAAACTAATTTTTATTTATTATACATATAGTTAAACACAAACAACTGGATCTGGATCCATGGTTTTGCTCACGCAGGATCCGCGACGACGATTGTGAACAAGTTCTACTGCTCAAAGATCCACCAAGGCCAAATTATCCACAGGAGTGGCACAATATCTACCCTGTTTCCTCGATGAAAATGGGGTCAGATTCACAATTTTTTGTAACATATCAGATACTCCTCCCACTTTATGCCACTTATCCAAGATTTCTGTGGATAACTGTGTGTAACATCATCCTCAAACCCTTGGACAACTATTTCGGACCCGGATCGGGTGAATATCCTTGCTCGATAAAAAAGACAAATTTCTTTAAAATCATAATCATAAGACCTACATAGCCGAATTATCCCCATTTACCCTTATCCACTCAGGATCGGTTATAAAAACAGCGATCCTCCCGGGATCCTGCCCTGTTAGAATAGGTCGAGCAATATGGAGCCAAACATGCCAAACAATCCCCAATCCGAACAGGAGTTGCTGAGCCGTGCCTACGCCATGGCAGGCTTCACGCTGGCGCAGCTGGCCGCCGAAGCTGGTGTGGCGGTACCCAGAGATCTGCGCCGGGACAAGGGGTGGGTGGGCCAGTTGATCGAGCTGCAGCTGGGGGCCAGTGCCGGCAGCAAGCCGGAGCAGGACTTTCCGGATCTCGGGATCGAGCTCAAGACGATCCCGGTCGATCCTCAGGGCCGACCGCTGGAAACCACCTTTGTCTGCGTCGCGCCGCTGATCGGTGTCAGCGGTCAGCGCTGGGAGGAGTCCAACGTGCGCAACAAGCTGTCACGAGTGCTCTGGATCCCGGTGGAAGGCAGCCGCGAGATCCCGGTTGGCGAGCGGCGGGTGGGGATGCCGCTGATGTGGAGCCCCAGCGAGGAGGAAGATCAGCTGCTGCGCCAGGACTGGGAAGAGCTGATGGACATGATAGTGCTGGGTGAGGTGGAGCAGATCAGCGCACGCCACGGCCAGGTGATGCAGCTGCGTCCCAAGGCTGCCAACAACAAGGCGCTGACTCGCGCCATCGGTCGCGATGGTCAACCGATTATGACCCTGCCCCGCGGCTTTTATCTCAAAATCGATTTCACCCACAGCCTGCTGCAACGCTATTTTGCCCTGCCAGTTTGATCTGCTTTATCAACATCTTTGTCATAAGGTGGTATAAAAATAGGCAGGAGCCATTTTTAACTCACAGACAAGGAGGCGTCATGCCACTTACCAAGCAGTTTCTCAAGTCCAAACCAGAGGTGAAGGTGACCTTCGCCGTCGAGAAAGAGGCCGCAGCAGGCGCACAGCAGGTGATGCTGATCGGCGAGTTCACCCAGTGGCAACCGGTCGAATTGAAGCGCATGAAGAGCGGTGAGTTCAAGGCCACCCTCAACCTGCCGACCGACGGGCCGGAAAGTTTCGAGTATTGCTACCAGTTCATCACTTCGGAGGGAGAGACCCTATACGAGAATGACTGGCAAGCCGATGCCTACGTACCCAGCCCCTACGGCCGCGATAACTCGGTGGTGCGAGTGATCCAGTAACAACAACCAGATAGCCAATAGACGGATACAAAAAAGGCTCGCCATTGGCGAGCCTTTTCACTACCTATCGAGCTTTTCGCCGACATATCGACACCAATTCGAATCGAATTAGTTGAGCTTCTCTTTGATACGAGCAGCTTTACCGGACAGGTTGCGCAGGTAGTACAGTTTGGCGCGGCGAACATCACCACGACGCTTCAGTTCTACACTGTGGATCAGCGGAGAGTGAGTCTGGAATACACGCTCAACACCTTCGCCGTTGGAGATCTTGCGAACGGTGAAAGCAGAGTGCAGACCGCGGTTACGCTTGGCAATTACGATGCCTTCGAAAGCCTGCAGACGCTCTTTACCACCTTCTTTAACACGAACTTGAACACGTACGGTATCGCCCTGGGCAAAAGCCGGGATGTCGGTACGCATTTGCTCTTGTTCAAGCTGCTGAATAATCTTGCTCATTGTCTTTCCTTACCTAGGATAAACTGAAAACTCTACTTAACGCTGTCACGCACTTCGCGGACATACTCGGCAAGAAGTGATTCTTGCTCGTCAGTCAGAGCTAGGTTGTTAATAAGTTCCGGCCTTCTTTGCCAGGTTCGTCCGAGCGATTGCTTGAGACGCCAGCGCCGAATCACTTCGTGATTGCCGCTTGTCAGCGCCTCGGGCACCGCCAGCCCATCCAACACCTCCGGCCGAGTATAGTGGGGATGATCCAGCAAGCCATCCGTAAAGGAGTCCTGCTCGGCACTGGCCTGATCACCCAAGACTCCTGGAACCAGACGCGAAACCGCATCGATCAGGGTCATGGCAGGCAACTCGCCACCACTTAACACGTAATCCCCGATAGACCACTCTTCGTCGACTTCGGTTTGTATCACGCGTTCATCAATACCTTCGTATCGACCGGCTACCAGAATCAGTTTCTGATTCGTCGCCAACTCGGTTACGCCCGCTTGAGTCAGCTTGCGTCCCTGAGGGGAGAGATAGATGACTTTCGCCCCGTCTCCCGCCGCTTGCTTGGCTGCATGAATCGCGTCACGCAGCGGCTGAACCATCATTAACATGCCGGGCCCACCACCATAAGGACGATCATCGACCGTACGGTGTTTGTCGTGGGTAAAGTCCCGGGGGTTCCAGCACTCAATCTGCAGCAGGCCACTCTTGACGGCCCGACCCGTTACCCCGTGTTCGGTAATGGCTCGGAACATTTCAGGGAAGAGGCTAATCACCCCAATCCACATAAGAAACCTCCGGCACTCGTGTTACCGCGGGAAACTAGAAACCAGGATCCCAATCAACTTCGATTGTTCGAGCAGTCAGATCAATATTCTTGATCACCTGCTCTTCCAGGAACGGAATCAACCGCTCCTTTGCACCAAAGGCATCTTTTACATTGGCCTCAACCACCAACACATCGTTGGAGCCGGTTTCCATCAATTCGGTCACCTTGCCCAGGTCGTATCCCTTGGTGGTCACTACCGAGCAACCAATCAGGTCACGCCAGTAGAACTCGCCCTCGGGCAACGCAGGCAACAGATCGGCTGCTACGCCAATCTCGACATTGGTCAATGCCAGGGCATCCTCGCGCACATCGATACCATCGAGTTTGCAGATCAGACCCTTGTTGTGACGTTTCCAGGATGAGACCCGAATTTCACGCCACGCCCCGTTCTGATTAATCAGCCAGGGGTTGTAATCGAAAATCGCTTCGGCAACATCGGTGAAGGAGTTCACTTTAAGCCACCCCTTGATGCCGTATACGGTACCCAGGGTGCCCAGAACTACAGGTTTTTCCACCTTAACTCCTTACCGTTTGACTGATTAAGCAGCTTTGGCAGCGTCTTTGATCAGCTTGGCAACGCGCTCAGAAACAGCGGCACCAGTAGCAACCCAATGCTCGATACGAGCCAGGTCCAGGTTCAGCTTTTCAGCTTGACCAGCAGCAACCGGGTTGAAGAAACCAACGCGCTCGATGAAACGACCGTCGCGGGCGTTACGGCTGTCAGCAACTACTACCTGGTAGAACGGACGCTTTTTCGCGCCACCACGTTGTAAACGAATGGTTACCATATCGTCCTCATTAACATCTAATGAACAAGGCCCGCAAACACGCGGACCCTAGCTTAAAATAAGCCGCATAATTCTACTTGGATTCGTAATAAATGCAACCAAGCCAGCCATTTTTTGCGCAGAGCAGCAATGAAAAGGGTCTGCCACCGGCAGACCCTCATGCAATACGTCAGCCCGAATAATCAGAACGGGCCGCGACCGCCACCAAATCCCGGTGGCAGCATGTTCTTCATCTGGCTCATCATTTTGCGCATACCGCCCTTGCCGGACATCTTCTTCATCATGCGCTGCATCTCGGTGAACTGCTTGAGCAGCTTGTTCACGTCCTGCACCTGCATGCCGGAGCCTGCGGCGATACGGCGCTTGCGAGAGCCTTTGATCAGGTCGGGATGGGCACGCTCCTTCGGCGTCATGGAGCTGATGATGGCCTCCATCCGCACGGTGAGTTTGTCATCCATCTGATCCTTGATGTTGTCAGGCAGACCGGACATGCCGGGCAACTTGTCGAGCATCCCCATCATGCCGCCCATGTTGCGCATCTGGGCCAGCTGCTCGCGGAAATCCTCCAGATCGAAGCCCTTGCCGCTCTTGACCTTGCTGGCCAGCTTGGCAGCCTTCTCTTTATCGACGTTGCGCTCGACCTCTTCGATAAGAGAGAGCACATCGCCCATGCCGAGGATACGGGAGGCGAGACGATCCGGATGGAACGGCTCCAGCGCGTCGGTCTTTTCACCCATACCGATGAACTTGACCGGCTTGCCGGTGATGTGGCGTACCGACAGGGCGGCACCGCCGCGAGCGTCGCCGTCCGCCTTGGTGAGGATCACACCGGTGAGCGGCAGCGCCTCGTTGAACGCCTTGGCGGTGTTGGCGGCATCCTGACCGGTCATGGCATCGACCACAAACAGGGTCTCGACCGGCTTGATGGTGGCGTGCAGATCCTGGATCTCGGCCATCATCTCGCTATCGACGTGCAGACGACCGGCGGTATCGACGATCACCACGTCATAGAATTTCTTGCGCGCCTGATCGATGGCGGCAGTCGCGATGGCGACAGGCTTCTGGCTGGCATCGCTCGGGAAGAAGTCGACGCCGATATCGCCCGCCAGTGTTTCCAGCTGCTTGATCGCCGCAGGGCGATAAACGTCGGCACTGACGACCAGTACCTTCTTCTTGCTGCGCTCTTTGAGCAGCTTGGCCAGTTTGCCGACCGTGGTGGTTTTACCGGCACCCTGCAGACCGGCCATCAGGATGATGGCGGGCGGCTGGGCCGCCAGATTGAGCTGCTCGTTGGCCTCACCCATGACGGTGACCAGTTCGCCGTGCACAATCTTGATGAACGCCTGACCCGGGCTCAGGGATTTGGCCACTTCCTGGCCGACGGCACGCTCTTTGACGCGCGCCACGAAATCACGCACGACCGGCAGGGCGACGTCCGCCTCGAGCAGCGCCATGCGGACTTCGCGCAGGGTTTCCTTGATGTTCTCTTCGGTCAGGCGGCCACGGCCGCTGACATTGCGCAAGGTGCGCGAGAGTCGTTCTGTCAAATTCTCAAACATGACGCATTCCGGTTCTTGGCGTTGTAAATGGGGGGCATTATAACCCAGAGCAGCCGCGAGGACGATTATTCGCCGCACTGCCGCTCATCGATGCTTCATTCCTATATATGGGCGGATCGGCCATTGCACAACTGGCGAGCATTTCGCGTGCAAGGTATACTGCCCCTCTTACCCTCAAAAGCTTGTGCATCAACGACCTGGTTATGATCGTAATCTCTGTTCTGGCCCTGGCGTTTTATCTGCTGGCCATCATCGCCTCCCTGCATCTGTTACTGAGCGCCAAGCCGGTAGGACAGCGCTCCCTCTTTGCCTGCATCGGACTGGCCCTGATCGCCCACGCTACCGCCCTCGGAACCGAGGTGTTGAAAGGCTCCGGCCAGAACCTGAGCATGCTCAACGTGGCCTCGCTGGTGAGTCTGATCATCAGTACCTTCATGACCTGTATCACCCGCCGCTTCAACGGCTGGATCCTGCTGCCGGTGGTCTACAGCTTCTCGGCGCTGCTGCTGGCGGCCAGTGCCCTCATACCCGGGCGCTATATTACCCATCTTGAGGCCCATCCCCAGCTGTTGCTGCATATCGGTCTGGCACTGATGGCCTACTCGGTATTGATGATCGCCTGCCTGTTTGCCCTTCAGCTCGCCTGTCTGGACAAGCAGCTCAAGTCGAGAAAGATCAGCCAGTTGCCAGCCATGCCCCCCTTGATGACCGTCGAGAAGCGGCTGTTCCAGCTCATCTCCGCCGGCGTGCTGCTGCTGACCCTCTCCATCGCCTCGGGGCTCTTCTTCCTCGAAGACATGTTCGCCCAGGGCAAATCCCACAAGGCCGTGCTCTCCATCATCGCATGGTGCATCTACGTACTGCTCTTGTGGGGCCATCACACCTATGGCTGGCGTGGCCGCAAGGTGGTCACCCTGAGCCTGATCGGCAGCGTCATCCTGACCCTGGCCTATTTCGGCAGCCGCTTCGTCAAAGAAGTGCTGCTGAGCTGATAACCGTTAGTCACACCATCTACAGGAGCCCTTTTTGGACAGCATCTCAACGAGCACACTACTGATTGTTCTCGTTATCTTGATCCTTCTATCCGCCTTCTTCTCCAGTTCCGAAACCGGTCTGATGTCCATCAACCGCTACAAGCTGCGGCATCTGGCACAGACCAAACACAAGGCGGCCCGTCGGGTAGAGAAGCTGCTGTCACGCCCGGATCGGCTGCTCGGCCTGATCCTTATCGGCAACAACCTGGTCAATATCCTCGCCTCCGCCATTGCCACCATCGTCTGTATCAGGCTGTTCGGCGATCTCGGTGTCGCGGTGGCCACTTTTGGCCTGACGCTGGTAGTGCTGGTATTTGGTGAAGTGACTCCCAAGACGCTGGCGGCCATGTTCCCCGAGAAGATTGCCTACCCCGCCTCCTGGATCCTCAAGGGGCTGATGGTGCCGCTCTCCCCGCTGGTCTGGCTGATCAACGGCATCACCAGCGGTCTGCTCAAGATGCTGAAGATCACGCCAAACAAGGATGACTCCCTCAACACCGAAGAGCTGCGTACCATAGTCAACGAGGCGGGCAGCCTGATCCCCCAGCGCCATCAGGAGATGCTGCTGAGCATTCTGGATCTCGACAAGATGCTGGTCGAGGACATCATGGTGCCCCGCAGCGATATCTACGCCATCGATATCAATGACGACTGGAAGAGCATCCAGCGCCAGCTGGCCCACTGCGCCCACACCAAGATCCTGCTCTATCGCGACAGCATCGACGACGTGGTGGGCTTTCTCCACGCCCGCGACGCTCTGCGGTTGATGGCCCGGGATCAGTTCAACAAGTCGAGCCTGCTGCGGGAAGTGGACGAGATCTACTTCATTCCGGAAGGTACGCCGCTCAACGTGCAGCTGGCCAAATTCCAGCGCAACAAGGAGCGAATTGGCCTGATCGTCGACGAATATGGCGACATTCAGGGGCTGATCACCCTGGACGACATTCTGGAAGAGATAGTGGGCGACTTCACCACCTCCATGACGCCGACCCCGAGCGACGAGATCCATCCCCAGCCGGACGGTTCGTTTCTGGTGGAGGGGTCAGCCAGCGTGCGCGAGCTGAACAAGGAGATGAACTGGCATCTGCCCATCGACGGGCCGCGCACCCTCAACGGCCTGATCCTCGAATATCTGGAGGAGATCCCCCAGCCCAATATCGGGATCCGGCTGGCGGGCTACCCCATCGAGATCCTCGAAGTCGAGAACAACATGGTCAAAATGGCGCGGATCATGCCGGCCTCCTACCGAGCTGAAACTGCACCACAGAATTGAAAAAGGGCTGCCACTGGCAGCCCTTTTTCATTGCAGCTCTTCACTGTTCATCTTCGTCATCCGGCTCCAGCACCAGGGTCGGGATCAACTCGCCAAACACCCTCTGCAGCTCGTCGCGATTGGCCAGCAAGTCCTGCAGGGTGTAGCTGTCCATCACCGCCAAAAACGCATCCATCGCCTCTTTCAGCGCATTCTTGAGCAGACAGACAGAGACGATGTGACAAGCGGGCGAGCCGCAATCAATCCCGTCCAGATTTCCTTCCAGCGCCCGGATCACCTGCCCGATGTTGATGGTGGCGGGATCGCGCGCCATGCGGATCCCCCCATTCTTGCCACGCTGGGATTGCAGATAGCCCAGCTTCACCAGCTGATTGACCACCTTCACCATGTGGTTGCGAGAAACGTCGTACAAGGCAGAGACCTTGGCTACGCTCGAGAGCTCCCCTTCCGGCAGGGTGGCAAGGTAGAGCAGGGCTCTCAATCCGAAATCTGTATAACTGGTTAGTCTCATAAAGCCTGATTAGCGCGATGCGAAAAGTGGAGTATTGATTCAAATCAAATAAACATCTAGGATGCCACTTATTAAATGGCATTTTAGATGTTCAATTAACGACGAGGCTCCCTATGCTAGACCAAACCACCATTGCCGTCATCAAAAGCACTATTCCTCTGCTCGAATCAGCCGGCCCGGCGCTGACGCAGCACTTCTACCAGCGGATGTTCAGCCATAACCCGGAGCTGAAAGATATCTTCAATCTGGCCCATCAGCGCAGCGGTGGTCAGCCACTGGCGCTGTTCAACGCCGTCGCCGCCTATGCCAAAAATATCGACAATCTGGGGGCGCTGGCTGGCGCGGTCGAGCGGATTGCCCACAAGCATACCGGATTCCTGATCCAGCCAGAACAATATCACATTGTAGGTAGTCATCTCTTGGCCACGCTCAAAGAATTGGGCGGAAGTGCGGTCACCGACGAGGTGCTGGAGGCATGGGGCAAGGCATATGGCGTGCTGGCCGACATCTTCATCGGCCGCGAGCGGGAGATCTATCAGGAGAAGGCGAGCCAGAGCGGCGGCTGGCAAGGGACCCGCTCCTTCATCATCAAGGAGAAGCGAGCCGAGAGCGAGCTTATCACCTCCTTCCAGCTGACACCGGAAGATGGCAAGCCGGTGCTGACCTTCCAGCCGGGCCAATACCTCAGCATCAAGCTGGTTCACCCCGAGCTCGAGCATCACGAAATCCGCCAGTATTCGCTCTCGGATGCACCGAACGGCCGCGACTATCGCATCAGCGTCAAGCGCGAGCCGCAGGGTCAGGTCTCCAACCTGCTGCACGACCGCCTGCAAGCGGGCGACAAGATTGAAGTGATGCCACCCACCGGCGATTTCTACCTGAAAGCGGATAGCCAGACGCCGGTTGTGCTGCTCTCGGCCGGGGTCGGCCTCACCCCCATGATGAGCATGCTCAACCAGCTGCTGACGAGCGACCATCAGGCCAGCATCACCTGGCTGCACGCCTGCGAGCATGGTCGTGTCCACGCCTTCCGGGAAGATATCCGCAGCAAAATCAGCCAGCACACCAATCTGGTCAGTCGGGTCTGGTATCGGGAGCCCGCAGAGAACGACAAGCAGGGAGAGAATTACGACTTCAGCGGCACCATGGAGCTGAACGCGGTGAAGGAGCGTATCACACCAGAGGCCCACTACTACTTCTGCGGCCCGCTCGGTTTCATGCAAGAGGTGAAGCGGCAGCTGACTGAGGCCGGGATCCCCGCAAGCCAGCTCCATTACGAAGTTTTTGGCCCCCACCAAGATCTATAACCGCCGGGTAGCCATATAACGAAAGGAGGTTCCTGCCTGTCATGGCACGGCGGCAGGAACCGGACCCACAGGTGCAGACCTGTGGGTCATTTTTTTTGGATCAGTGCATCGCCTTGGCGCGGGCCACCACGTTGGCCGGCATCCGGTTGCCAAGCCGACTCAGCAGACTGGCCGCCTTCTGGTGCAGGGCTTTGTCACCGATAACGGAGCCGTGCAGCCAACGGTAGGCATCTTCGTAATCGAGCGGGCTCCCCATCCCCTGCAGTAACATCTCGACCCACTCCATGCGAGCCCGCAGAAAACCGAGGCTGGCCGCTTCACGCATCAGCGTCTCGGCACGAACCAGATCCTTCTGCACCAGCGTCCCTTTCCAGTAGTAGCGGCCCAGCTGCTCCAGCGCGGGAGCCAGCCCCTGATTGGCCGCCTCCCACATATACTGTACCCCCAGCTCGGCGTTGGACTTGGTACAGACGCCCCAAGCCAGCATATCTCCCCAGAGGAACTGGTAGGCAGGGATCTTCATCACCGACGCTCGCGCCTCTATATCCTGAGTCAACTGGCAGCGATCCTGTTTCACCTGAGTGAGGTGGCGTCCCTGCTCGATCCAGTTGAGCAGCTCGTCCTGACGATAGATGGCCACCGCCTGCAGATCGCCGGCATTCAGCGGTGCCACCGAAGGCGCTGGTTCCGCAGGTGGCGCGGCTGGCACGGGGGCTGAAGCGGGCTCTGCGGCCGGAGCAGGCGCTACCGGATCAGCCGGCAACAGCACAGGCGCAGGGGCCGCAGTCACCGCTGCCGACGGAGCCGCCTCTCCGGTAGCCGCGGGAGCAGGTGCCGCAGCTTCAGCTGGCAACAACACGGGAGCCGGAGTAGCTATCGCCGCTGATGCGGGCGCCGTTTCGCCAGCGGTGGCGGAAGCAGCCGAGGCAGCTGGCACCGGCTCGGCGGCATAAAGGGGCGCGCCAGCCAGACAGATAAGGGAGAGAAGGGTAAGGGGTTTCATCATAAGGGATCTCCTGCTGCTCTCTGTTATCGGCCACAACCCCCATCTTCTTAAGCTGGCGGGAGCCCAACAACGCAAAAGGGAGCCGAAGCTCCCTTTTCATGCGGTCATGCCGCTTATTTGACGAAGTCGACACCCAGCTGGATATCGGCTTTCAGGGTGGCCAGCATCCCTTCCATCGCTTCCAGCTCGAAGGCACTCAGCTTGCCGTAGTCCAGCACGGTTTCGACACCGTTCTTGCCCAGCAGGATCGGCTGTGCAAAGAAGGTAGCGTGTTCGCCGTTGCCTTCAACGTAGGCACACTCGATGACGTTGGCTTCGCCCTGCAGGCCCTTGATGAGCGACAGACCGAAACGGCAGGCAGCCTGACCCATGGAGAGAGTGGCGGAACCGCCACCGGCCTTGGCTTCTACCACTTCGGTACCGGCGTTCTGGATACGCTTGGTCATGGCAGCCACTTCTTCGGCACTGAAGGAGGCACCTTCAATCTGGGAGAGCAGCGGCAGAATAGTCACGCCACTGTGGCCACCAATCACGTTGACGCGAACCTTGTCCACGTTCAGCCCTTTGGCGGCGGCGACGAAGGTCTCGGCGCGGATCACGTCCAGAGTGGTGACACCGAACAGGCGACGCTTGTCATAGACACCTGCTTTCTTCAGCACTTCGGCGGCGATGGCGACGGTGGTGTTGACCGGGTTGGTGATGATGCCGATCAGCGCTTTCGGGCAGGCTGCCGCGCACTTCTCGACCAGATTCTTGACGATACCGGCGTTGATGTTGAACAGGTCGGAGCGATCCATACCCGGTTTGCGCGCCACACCGGCGGAGATCAGCACCACGTCGGCACCAACCAGTGCAGGAGTCGGATCTTCACCGCAGAAACCCTTGATGGCGACATCGGTAGGAATATGGCTGAGGTCTACGGCTACGCCCGGAGTGACCGGGGCAATGTCATACAGGCTCAGCTCGGAGCCGGCCGGCAGACGGTTTTTCAACAGCAGAGCAAGGGCTTGACCGATGCCACCAGCGGCACCCAGAACGGCAACTTTCATGATCAACTCCATGTTTAAGCGTAGGTTTAAGGTTATTTGTTCTTGTGCGCCCAACCTTAATGGATCCCCCCATAAAAAACAATCTGATAACAGTTGCAGTCACGGGTTCTGTGAGCCAAGAAACAGGCAGCGAATAAAAATGGGGAAAAATCCAAAAAATTGGAGGGGAAGCACAGTTTTTCTGCACTTCACCCTCCCATAAAGAGGTAGTTATGCCGACTCAAGCCTGGAATGCCAACGCCCGCTTTTCACACCAACGAAAACCAATTGTTAACAATCCGTTCATGGTGAGGTAAAGGGCCCCCGCAACGCCGAAGACGGCAAGGGTGTCATAGGTCTGGGCATTGAGTCCCTGTGCAAGCCCCATGATGTCCATGATGGTGATGGTACTGGCGAGGGAGCTTCCCTTTAGCACCAGGATCACCTCGTTGGAGTAGGCTGGCACCAGATGACGGGCGGCGTGGCGCACCTTCATCCAGAGGGTCTGACGACCGTTAAAACCGAGCGCACGGCACGCCTCCACCTCACCGGCAGGAATAGCGTCGAGCGCCCCCTTGAACAGCCGGGTGGAGTAAGCCGCGGTGTTGAGGCCCAGCGCCAGCACGGCGCAGAACCAGGGCTGCTTGAGCAGCGGCCAGAGCGGGCTGGCTTTCAGCCACTCGAACTGACCCGGCCCGTAGTAGATGAGGAAGATCTGGATCAGCAGCGGCGTGCCGGTAAAGAGCAAGACCCACAGCTGCACCAGCTGGGTCGCCACCGGCAGCCGCAACTCCAGCACCCAGGTCATCAGGGCCGCCAGCACGAAGCCGAGCAGCAGGCTGAACAGGGTCAGCTCCAGCGTGGTGAGCAAGCCCCCCAGCAGGGTCACAAGATACTCTTGCATCGATTAGCCTCCGTAGCGACGGGTGTAGCGGGCCGCGAGGCCGAGGCCATACTCGCTCACCAGGCTGATGGCCAGATAGATGAGGGCTGCGGCGGCATACCAGGTGAAGGGCTGATAGGTACTGGCCGAGGCCATCTGCGCCTGACGCATCATCTCGTTCACCCCGATAAGCGACACCAGCGCGGTATCTTTCAGCAGCACCAGCCACTGGTTGCCGAGGCCCGGCAGGGCGTGCCGCCACGCCTGCGGCAACACGATGCGAAAGAAGATATGGCTCTTGCTCAACCCCAACGCCAGCGCCGCCAGCCGCTGCCCTGCGGGCACCGCATTGAGCGCTGCCCGCAGGGTCTGGGTCGCATAGCTGGCGAACAGCAGAGAGAGCGCCAGCACGCCGCAAGCGAACGGGCTGAACTCCACATACTCGCCGGTGATGAGAAACAGCACCTGGGTCGAGCCAAAGTAGATGAACAGCACCACCAGCAGCTCGGGCAACCCGCGGATCAGGGTGGTGAGGGTGGCCACCGGCCACACCAGAGCGCGCTGCTTGCTCAGCTCAGCCGCACTGAACGCCAGTGCCAGCACCATGCCCCCGACCAGGGATGCCAGGGCCAGCCAGAGGGTCATCCAGGCTGCATCCAACAACAGGCTCAACATGGCTTAGTGCGCGAAGTATTTGTCGAAGATCTTCTGATAGGTGCCGTTGGCCTTGATATCGGCCAGCCCCTTGTTCAGCTGGGTCAGCAACTCCTGATTGCCCTTGGCCACCGCGATGCCAAAGCC
Source organism: Aeromonas sp. SCS5 (assembly GCF_001887375.1). Classification (NCBI taxonomy): domain Bacteria; kingdom Pseudomonadati; phylum Pseudomonadota; class Gammaproteobacteria; order Aeromonadales; family Aeromonadaceae; genus Aeromonas; species Aeromonas sp. SCS5. The sequence continues at coordinate 98,101 of NZ_LFCS01000010.1, read as the reverse complement.
GGTACCGAAGTACTTGGCATCGGTCACCGGCGCACCCACCACGGCGTACTCCTTGTGCTGCTTCAGCCAGTCGGCGGCGACGGCGGTATCGGCAAACACGCCGTCGGTGCGGCCGTTCATCATGTCGAGGAAGGCGCTCTGGTAGCTGGCGTAAGGCACGGTCAGCAGCCCCTTGCTCACCCAGTTATCCACCAGATAGGACTGGTGAGAGGTGCCGTTCTGCACGCCGACCGTCTTGTCTACCAGCCCTTCCGGCCCCTTGAAGGCGCCTTTTTTGGCCACGAACACGGCAGAGTTCTCGTAGTAGATGTCGGAGAAGTCGACCTGCGCAGCCCGCTCCGGGGTCACGTCCATGGCGGCGATGGCAGCGTCATAGCGACGGAATTTCAGGCTGGGGATCAGGCTGTCAAAGGCCTGGTTGTGGAAGCTGCACTCCAGCTTGGCCTGCTCGCAGATGGCGCGCGCCAGATCGATGTCAAAACCCTGAAACTCGTTCTTGTCGTCCAGATATTCGAACGGTGCGTAGGTGGCCTCGGTGGCGAACTTGATCTCTTTGGCCAGTACGGAGGTACTCAGCAACCCCATGGCTGCGACCAGCAACAGACTCTTTTTCATGACAGCTTCCTTATCGATTCAGTATCAATGCATCAAGAATTCGGCAAACCGGCTGGTTTGCGGGGATTGGAAAATGGCGGCGGAGCCGGACTCGATGATCCGCCCTTTCTCCAGATAGATCACCTGACTGGCGACCTTGCGGGCGAAGTCGACCTCGTGGGTCACCACCACCTGGGTGATGCCGGTCTGGCTCAGGGTACGGATGATCTCGGCCACCTCCTTGGTGATCTCGGGATCGAGGGCGGCGGTCGGCTCGTCAAACAGCAGCACTTCCGGATCCATCATCAGGGTGCGGGCAATGGCCACCCGCTGCTGCTGACCGCCGGAGAGGCGTGCCGGCCAGGCATCGCGCTTGTCGGCCAGTTGCAGCTGGGCCAGCAGATAGGCGCCCTTCTCGATGGCCGCCTCCTTGCTCATGCCCAGCACCTTGACCGGCGCTTCAATCAGATTCTCCATCACGGTGAGGTGTGGCCAGAGATTGTACTGCTGGAACACCATGCCCACCTTGCGGCGCAGCAGTTGGGACTGGCGATTGAATTCGGCAGTGGAGAGGGGGCTCGGGAAAGAAAATTCATTTTCCCCTATGCGCAGAACACCGGCATCCGGGGTGTCCAGCAGGTTCATCATGCGTAGCAGCGAGCTCTTGCCTGCACCGCTCGGGCCCAGCAGTACCAAGGTCTCACCGGGGGATGTCCGAAAGCTCACCTGTTGCAGTACCGGCACCTTGTGCCAGGACTTCTCGATACCTATTAATTCAATACCCATACAGCCCAATTGAATAAGTTTTCAAAATTTCGTCCCGATTCTATCCCTTATAAAGGTTGATGCAAGCCATTTTTGAATCAATATGCAGAACAAGCGCCGCTTCCTTGCAAAAAACGGCATATGAATGCAAAATAGCCACGCTGTTCGTATCTGCCGCCTGGCTCTGAAACAGGCCGCCACACCTCCTCATTCGTGAGACCAAGATGAAACATAACGACAAGCAAGAAAAACTGGCTAAGGCCTTTAAAGCCTTGCTGAAAGAAGAGCGCTTTGGCTCCCAGGCAGAGATCGTCACTGCCCTGCAAGAACTGGGCTTCGAGAACATCAACCAGTCCAAGGTATCGCGCATGCTGAGCCGCTTCGGCGCCGTTCGCACCCGCAATGCCAAGATGGAGATGGTCTACTGCCTGCCGGTAGAACTGGGCGTACCCACCACCTCCAGCCCGCTCAAGAATCTGGTGCTGGATGTCGACCACAACGGCGCACTGGTGGTGATCCACACCAGCCCGGGCGCAGCCCAGCTGATCGCCCGCCTGCTCGACTCCCTCGGCAAGGCAGAGGGGATCCTCGGTACCATCGCCGGTGACGACACCATCTTCATCACCCCGACCAGCGATACCGATATCGAAGAGCTCTACCTCTCCGCCCTCGAGCTGTTCGAACAGACTCCGTAATCGTTGCCGCCGCGTCATCGCGGTCACGCCAGAACGAAAAATCCCGGCCAAGGCCGGGATTTTTGTTTGGTGAGCCAGCAGATCGGGAGTCTGTTCTGCCCCCTCTCGCTGCGCCCATCCTCGCGATGCTGATCGAGATTGTTGCACCTATTACTGGCATAAATTGATTTTCGTTGCACCAGCGAAACAATCTAGCCAGCAGCGTCAGCAGCTCTCGGAGCATGACAGGCCACCCCCACCGCCCGATCTCTTGGCAACCAGGCGCTCTCTGCGCACTTGGCGGCACGAGGGGGAAGGTGGCGCAGTCACATCCGCTATTACTTGCCCTGCGCCATCAGAAAACCTTCCGATGGGGCGAAGAAGGCGGCGCCAGTCACTGCCCTGGTGAAGCGCAGCAGGTGGTCGAAGTGGCTGCCCTCCCCCTTGTACATGCTGGCCAGCATGGCGTTGAAGTGCTGCTGAGTTCGGCAGCAGGAGATGAAGTAGAGCCCCTGCTCGGTCATGGTGCCCCAGGGCATGCTCTGGCGCAGGATCTCCATGGACTCCCCTTTCGGGGTCTTGAGGTTGACCCGCTTGATGTGGGCGGTCAGCGGCTTGGCGGCAGACTCATACTCGATGTTGTCGGGCTTGGTGCGACCGATGATGTCTTCCTGCTCTTTCTGCGCCAGCTTCTCCCAGTCGCTCATGGCGTGGACCCAGCGCTGAACGTGGATGTAGGAGCCACCGGCAAACTCGCCCTCGGCCAGCAGCGCCACTTCGGCGCGGTGCTCATCCTGCGGGTTCTCGGTGCCATCGACGAAACCGGTCAGGTCACGGCAATCCAGATTGCGGAAACCGCGCACCTCTTCGGCCAGCTCTACCAGTCCGGCCAGCAACGCCATCACTCGATGACCGGCGTGGTGCAGCACGTCCACCCGATCGGCACGCAGCTGAATGAAGAGATCAAACGGAGTGTTGGGGGCTTCCTGACCGTTGGCGGATTGCGCCATAAAGCTGCGGAACTGGGGCGGACGTGCGGCAGGGTAGAGACCATCCCAGGCATCGGCGCCGACGGCAACCAGACCGCTGAAACCGGCCTCGGGGAAATCGGCAGCGACCGCCTGCCACAGGGCGGGCAGTTTGGCCAGACGGCCGACCAGTTCGGCGGCATCGCCGGTGCGATTGAACATCAGATAGAGGGCGTGCAGATTCGGCTCTGCGCAGATCCCGGCTTGGGCTTTCATATATCTCTCCCCTGAGTAGGCGTTAGCGTTATGGGCTATTAGCGTTGCGCGATTATAAACCAGAGCAGCTCCAGTTCTTTGATTTCACGACGATATCACGCGTTCAGGGTAAAGGGTCAAACAACACCAGCGTATGAGGCGCCACCCGGATTCGGGCCCGCATCCCCTCAAGAGGCTCGCCAATGCTCGCCTCCAGCTGCAGATCGCCACACTCGAACAGCACCCGGCAGTGATGGCCGAGGAACTGCTGCTCCACCACCTTGAGCTCCCCATCTGCGGCGCTCTCCAGCAGCAGTTGCTGGGGTCTGAGCATCAGCTGCAACTGCTCGCCCACCGCCCGGCCATGGGGTTCGCTGCCACAGATAACCCCGAGCACCGTCTGGACGCAGTGGCTGTCCACCACCTCGGCGGCCAGATAGTTGACCCCGCCGAGAAACTCCGCCACGAAGCGGTTTTGCGGGCGGCGATAGAGCTGCTCCGGCTGGCCCACCTGTTCGATATGACCTGCGCGAAACAGCGCCAGCCGATCAGCGAAGGCGAACGCCTCCTCCTTGCTGTGGCTGACGAAGATGGCGCCGATCCCCTGCTGCTTGAGCAGGGCTCGGATCTCGAGGATCAGCTTCATCCTCACCTGGGTATCGATGTTGGAGAAGGGTTCATCCAGCAGCATCAGCCGCGGCTTGCACACCAGCGCCCGGGCGATGGCCACCCGCTGCTGCTGGCCACCGGAGAGCTGGTGCGGATAACGATCCCCCAGCCCCTGCAGATTGACCAGCGCTAGCGCCTCTTCAACCTGTTGCTGGCGAGCGCGGCGATCGAGTTTGGTCAGGCCGAAACCGACGTTGTCTGCCACCGTCAGGTGGGGGAAGAGGGCGTAATCCTGAAAGATCATCCCGATATTGCGCGCCTCGGGCGGCACGCTGGCATCCGGCCCGTCGAGCAGGGTATCGCCGAGGCGGATCGTCCCCTCTGCCAGCGGCAGCAGGCCGGCGATGGCCTTGAGCAGCGTGGTTTTGCCGCAGCCGCTTGCTCCCAGCAGGCAGACGATCTCGTTGTCTGCCACCGTCAGGGAGAGCTGTTCCAGCACATTGCGGCCGTTGTAACGGCAGCTGACATTTTCAACCTGCAAACAGGACAAGGCTGACTTCCTCTCGTTTCTGGCGGCGTACTGCCTTTCGGTTCAGCGCACCGCATGCAATTTCATTGGCCGACGTGGCGACTCAGTGGCCGGGACTATCCAGACTGCGGTTGACCCAGATCAGCGGCAACAGCCCCACCAGCACGATGACAATGGCCCCCAGCGCGCCGCGCTCCAGCATCTCGTCCGAGACGAACTGGTAGACGTGGGTCGCCAAGGTATCGAAGTTGAACGGCCGCAGCAGCAGGGCGGCGGGCAGCTCCTTCATGGATTCGATAAACACCAGCATGGCACCGGCAAACAGACCGCGGCGCACCAGCGGCAGATGGACCCGCCTCAGCATGGCACCATCCCCCTGCCCCAGAGAGCGGGCCGCCATGTCGAGGCTGGGGGAGATCTTGCCCATGCTGCTCTCCACCGAGCCGATGGCGATGGCCACGAAGCGCACCAGATAGCCGAACACGATGGCGGTGATGGTACCGGTCAACAGCAGGCCCGGCCCCTGACGCCCGAGCCACTCGGCGAGATCATTGATGGCAAAATCGAGGGCAGTGAGCGGCACCAGGACCCCGATGGCGAGCACGGTACCCGGCATGGCGTAACCCATGGCGGCGATGCGCAGCGGCAGCAGGCTCTTGATCCCGCCATCGAGGCGGCGACAGAAGCCGAGCAGCAGGGCAATCCCCATCGCCAGCAGGGCGGTCAGCGCCGAGATAAGCAAACTGTTACCGGCAAAACGAACGAACTCCGGTGTCCACGACAACTCGAAGTAGCGCACCCCGTAATCGAGCAGGATGACGAACGGCAGGCCGAAACCGGCCAGCACCAGCCCCCAGCACCAGAATGCGGCCAGCCAACGACTCATCCCCTTGAGCGGATAGCGCAGCGGCTGCTCATGGCCCATCGACTTCTGGAACACCTGCTGCCGACTGCGCGAGCGGCGCTCCAGCGCGATCAGCAGCACCACCGCCAGCAGCATCAGGCAGGAGAGTTTGGCCGCAGTGGCCAGACTGCCGTAACCGAGCCAGGTGTCGTAGACCGCCGTGGTCAGGGTGTTGATGGCAAAGAAGTGGACGGTGGCAAAATCAGCCAACGTCTCCATCGCCACCAGCGACACTGCCACCATGATGGCCGGGCGAGCCAGCGGCAGACTGAGGCGGCGAAAGCTCTGCCACGGGGTACAGCCGAGCAGGCGGCTGGAGTGAATGAGGCTGACCGACTGCTCCAGAAAGGAGGCGCGGGTCAGCAGATAGACATAGGGGAATAACACCAGCGCCAGCACCCAGGCGGCGCCGCCAAGGGAGCGAATGGCTGGAAACCAGTAATCGGCCGGACTGTTCCAGTCAAAGAGGGCGCGCAACCCGGCCTGTAGCGGGCCCGAGTAGTCGAGCAAGTCGGTATAGACGTAGGCGACGATATAGGAGGGCATCGCCATCGGCAGCATCAGGGCCCACTGCAGGGCACGCCGCCCCGGCACCTGACACATGGCCACCAGCCAGGCGGTTGGCACGCCAAACAGCAGGCTGAGCAGCACCACGCCAACCACCAGCCCAAGGGTATTGGCCAGATAATCGAGCAGCACGGTATCGGCGAGGTGGCGAAACAGCTCTCCCTCAGCCGAGAAGGCAGAGAAGACGAGAGCGAGCACCGGCAAAGCCAGCAGCAGGGCGGTGGCCCAGCTGCCGGTAATCCATCCAGAATTTTTCATGAGACCACAGAGGTTGATGGGGCCATTGGCCCCATCTGAATTACAAGTCGAACTTCACTTCATCCAGCAACTGCAAGGCGTCCTTGCGGTGCTTGGCGTAATCGCTGACCGGTAGTGCGTCAGACTTGAAACTGCCCCAGGACTTGACCATGGCGGAAGGCTCGACCCCGGCCTTGACCGGATACTCGGCATTCACGTCCGCATACATGTGCTGGGCGGTGTCGCCAGCCAGAAACTCCATCAGCTTCTGAGCGGCCTCTTTGTTCTTGGCATACTTGGTCATGGCCACGCCGCTCACGTTGACGTGGGCACCGCGGTCGGCCTGATTCGGGAAGTTGATGTAGACGGCATCAGCCCAGGCTTTCTGCGCCGGATCCTTCAACATGGCGCCCAGATAGTAGCTGTTGCCGAGCGACAGGTCACAGATGCCATCCTTGATAGCCTTGACCTGATCCCGGTCGTTGCCCTGCGGCTTGCGCGCCAGGTTGGCTTTGACCCCTTCCAGCCAGGTTTTGGTCTCGGCCATGCCGTGATGGACGATCATCGAGGAGACCAGCGCCACATTGTACTCATGCTTGCCGCTGCGGGTGCAGATTTTCCCTTTGAATTCCGGCTTGGCCAGATCTTCGTAGCTGATGGTATCGAGCTTGCCGAGGCGATCCTTGCTGGAGTAGATGGCACGCACCCGGGTGGTCAGGGCGAACCAGCGGTTCTCCGGATCGCGATAGCTGGCGGGGATGTTCTCCTGCAGGATCTTGCTCTCCACCGGCTGCACCAGCCCCTTGTCTACCAGATCGGTCAGACGGCTGATATCGGTTGTCAGCATCAGGTCGGCCGGAGAGAGCTTGCCTTCCCGCTCCAGACGCTCGTTCAGCCCCTCTTTGGCGAACACCACGTTCACCTTGATGCCCGATTCCTTCTCGAACTGCTGGATGATGGGCTTGATCAGCTCATCCTGCCGGTTGGAGTAGACATTCACCTCTCCTGCCGCCAACGCAGACTGGGCTGCCAATGCAGAGAAAGCCAGTGCCAGCATCTTCATTTTCATCATCCATTCCTTGAGTTGCTAAATCGAGTGAGAACAATTGCCGTTTGCATTCTGCATATTCCAATTGCGAGATCAAGGAGGAGTGGCGGGGGAAGTTCACATATTTAAACGAGGCATAAATAAAAGGGCCGGATAGAATCCCATCCAGCCCCAATCGGGTTTTGCCATGGCAAGTGAGGTGACAAACCGGCGATCAGAGCGCCTCTTCGTCGTTCTCGCCAGTACGAATCCGCACCGCCTGCAACAGGTCATACACGAAGATCTTGCCGTCACCGATCTTGCCGGTATAGGCCGCCTTGCAGATCGCTTCTATCACCCCTTCGACGTTGTCATCCGTGGTGGCGATCTCCAGCTTCACCTTGGGTAAAAAGTCGACCTGATACTCGGCCCCCCGGTATAATTCGGTGTGTCCCTTCTGGCGGCCAAATCCCTTGACCTCGGACACGGTCAACCCCTCCACCCCCAGGTTGGCAATGGCCTCGCGGACATCGTCCAGCTTGAACGGTTTGATAATCGCACTAATCAGCTTCATCTGGTTGCTCCCAATCCATGGTGTGTCATAAACCGGGAATCAATTCTTGTGCCAAGTATTTTTATTATTAAATTTCATGAAGATAGCGTCTAATTACGGAGCAACACCCAAAGCGAGCCAGGATCGACCAGCCACGCGCCCCATAATGAGGCACCACGCTGTGGCGGCCAGCGCCTCTGCACCAAACAAGAGCACAGCAGTATGTTAGTCATCTCCAACAGCGTTACCCTCCCCTGGCATGAGCTGCAGTTCCAGACCATGCGGGCCCAGGGCAACGGTGGCCAGCACGTCAACAAGACCGACTCCGCCGTCTGGTTGCGCTTCGATTACCGCAACTCCCCAAGCCTGACCCCGCTCTACAAGGAGGGGCTCGACAAGCTGAGCGACAGCCGGGTGCATGACGGTTTTATCCTGATCCGGGTCGAGAGCCACCGCAGTCAGGACATGAACCGCAAGGAGGCGATGAGCCGTCTGGTGGAACTGCTGAAAAAGGCGGCGTGGCGTCCCAAGGCCCGCCATGCCACCAAGCCGACCCGCAGCTCCCAGCGCAAACGGGTTGATGCCAAGAAGCGCAAGGGGGAGATCAAATCGACCCGCGGCAAGCTGGTACTGGACTAACCCTGGCCCGAGGATCACAGCATGAAATACAGTTTTTGCGACAGCGCCCACGGCCCTCTGCTCATCGCCATCGATCGGGACGGGCTGCGTTATGTGGAGTTCGTGCGGGGGGAGCAGCCGGTAACGCCGACCGCAGAGTGGCAACGGGATGATCTGGCTCTTGCTCCCTTCGTCGAGCAGTTCGCCGCCTACTTCGCCGGAAAGTTGCAGCAATTCGACCTGCCGCTGGCCGCCCGTGGCACGCCATTCCAGCAGGCGGTATGGCGCGCCCTCTGTGACATTCCCTACGGTGAAACCGTCAGCTATCTCGAGATTGCCCAAGCCATCGGCAATCCCAAATCGGTCAGAGCCGTGGGAGCCGCCAACGGGCGCAATCCGCTCAGCATCATAGTGCCCTGCCACCGGGTGATCGGCCGCAGCGGCGAGCTGACAGGTTATGCCGGCGGCATTCCCATCAAACGCTGGCTACTGGAGCTGGAGCAGCGTCACGCGCCGTTTGTCCTGACCTCATAAACGCGGAGTTCTGAAGAATCATCGCAGCAGAGGAGAGCCTCGGTCACCTTGCTGAAAACGTGTCGAGAAGATGAACAGAGGATGAAGAATTGTCTCAGAACTACTTCAGATAGCAGCTGGCATGATGGCTCCATACTTGAGTGGCACGGCTCATTCACCACTCCAAGTAGCACCCATGTGACGCTTCCAATCTGTCTTTTTTCCCCAGCGCCTCCCTTGAGGCGCTTTTTTTGTGTCCGGAAGAATTCGTCTGCAAAGAGAAGGGGGAAGGCTGAAACGGCCTTCCCCCTTGTTGCTACCAGACGATGACCGGATCAGGATTCTCGCGGGGCGACAAACTGCAGCTCCGGAGCCGAAGAGGTGAGTACGTCGGCGCAGTAATCCCAGGTCGAGATGCGGTAGTGCTGCAAATCTTCGTCCAGATGCAGGCCATCAGACTCCTGATGGAACCAGCTGGCGAAACGGGAGGGGGTGATGAGCTGGATCTGCTCTTCGATGGCGTGGCTATCCTTCCCCTCCGCCAGATCGCAATCTTCGATCACCCGCAGGGCGTAGATATGGCGGAAATAGACCCGGCAGAGGATTTGCGGAGGCAGATCGATGCTGCGCGCCCGACCCAGCATGATGGTCAGGGAGTCGCTCCAGAGATCCTGATGCAGCTCGGCAACGACCAGTCCGGGCGGGAGCTGGCGGGACGGAGCCCAAGGTACGGCAACCTGCCGAATGGCATTTTTCTGTTCCATATAAACCTCGCGACGACTCACTCCCTGTCTTGAGTCTATCTGAACCACATAGTCCCCGCGAAGGCAATCGATGGACAATAAAAACGGCAATAAAAAAGCCGACGTATCAAACGTCGGCGAATAAAAAGTGCTTACAACAGAGGATTCACATATTCAGACCCGCGGGTCGAAAGATTGGTTCCCTCTTTTTGTAATTAATTTTCGGCGCGTTTAAACATCAGGGTATTGGCGTCCGACTCCTCCGGCACGAAGTAGTAGCCATCGGCGTTGAAACCGGTCAGCTGCTCCACCTCGGTCAGACGGTGCTTGATGATGTGGCGAGCCATCATGCCGCGCGCCTTCTTGGCGTAGAAGCTGATGATCTTGAACTGGCCGTTCTTCTCATCCTTGAACACCGGGGTAACGATCCGCCCTTTCAGGCTCTTGGGTCGTACCGACTTGAAATACTCGTCGGAGGCCAGATTGATCAGCACCTCATCACCTTGGGCTGCCAGCGCCTCATTGAGGTGGTGAGTGATCACCTCGCCCCAGAACTGGTAGAGATCCTTGCCGCGACCGTTGTCGAGCCTGGTTCCCATCTCAAGCCGGTAGGGCATCATCAGATCGAGGGGGCGCAGCACACCGTAGAGACCGGAGAGCATTCGCAGATGCGCCTGAGCGAAGTCAAAATCGGCCTCGCTGAAATCCTCCACCGCCAATCCGGTGTAGACATCCCCCTTGAAGGCCAGCAGCGCCTGACGGGCGTTGGCCGGAGTAAAGTCGGGTTGCCACTCGGCAAAACGGGCGGCGTTGAGACCCGCCAGCTTGTCGCTGATCTTCATCAGGGTGGCAATTTGATCCGGGCTCAGTTGGCGAGCCCGCTTGATGAGTTCTGCAGAGTGATCCAGCAGCTCGGGTTGGGTGAATCGGGTTGTCACCAGCGGTGACTCGTAATCCAGCGTCTTGGCCGGGGAGACAACAATCAGCATAAGGTTCCTTTATTGCGTGGGGCCAAGCCGCGGCCCGACCCCATTGTTCATTCATCCAGCGTCACATTGTCCAGCGTACCGGTTCCAAGCTGATCACGGCCGGAAAGCTTGATCAGCAGCCGCAGGTCGTTGGCCGAGTCGGCATGGGCAAGGGCCTCACTGTAGCCAATCTGGCCGGAGCAGAACAGGTTGAAAAGCGATTGATCGAAGGTTTGCATGCCAAGCTCGGTCGATTTGGTCATCACCTCCTTGAGCCGGTGCATCTCCCCTTTGCGAATGATGTCGGTGATAAGCGGGGTGTTGAGCAGGATCTCGAATGCGGCGCAGCGCCGCTTGCCATCCACACTCGGCACCAGCTGCTGGGCGACAATGGCCTTGAGGTTGAAGGAGAGATCGAACAGGAACTGACGATGCTTCTCCTGCGGCACCAGATGCAGAATGCGATCCAGCGCCTGGTTGGCGTTGTTGGCGTGCAGGGTCGCGAGGCAGAGGTGACCGGTCTCGGCGAATTGCAGGGCAAACTCCATGGTCTCAGAGCTTCTGATCTCGCCGATCAGAATGACGTCAGGTGCCTGACGCAGCGAGCTTTTCAACGCCACATCGAACGACTCGGTATCGATCCCCACCTCCCGCTGGGTTATCAGGCTGCGGCCATGCTGATGGACAAACTCCACCGGATCCTCCACCGTCAGAATATGGCCGTCGGCATGCTGGTTGCGATAACCAATCATGGTCGCCTGGGTGGTCGATTTGCCCGCCCCGGTGGCGCCAACAAACAGCACCAGTCCGCGCTTGGCCAATGCGACCTCCTGCAGGATCACGGGCAGTTGCAGGTCATCGAAGGTCGGGATGCGGGTCTCGATACGCCTAACCACCATGCCGGGCAGCTCCTGCTGCCAGAAAGCGCTGACCCGAAACCGGCCCAAAGTTTCGCGGTGAATGGCGTAGTTGGCCTCCCTGGTGCGGATATAGCGCTCGAAATGCTCGGGGCTCAGGGTCTCCCTCACCAGCGTCAACGCCGCCTTTTTATCGAGCGCTTCGCCTCCCAAAGAGAGCAGATGGCCGTTCACCTTGAGGGTGGGGGGCGTCCCCACCGTCACAAAGAGATCCGACCCTTTTTTCTCTACCAGCTGGCCCAGCAGTTCATCCAGATTCATCATCGATCCCTCCCTGGATCCGGCATCATCAGATGCTGTTGGGGTCAACCGCCTTGGCCTTGGCGTCGAGAGACGCCACCATGCCACGGCTGACCAGCTGCTTGAGACTCTGATCCATGGTCTGCATGCCGTGGGTCATCCCGGTCTGTATCACCGAGTAGAGCTGGGCGATCTTGTCCTCCCGGATGAGATTACGCACCGCCGGGATCCCCATCATGATCTCGTGAGCAGCCACCCGGCCGCCGCCAATGCGCTTGAGCAGGGTCTGGGAGATAACCGCCCGCAGGGATTCGGAGAGCATGGAGCGCACCATGTCCTTTTCAGCGCCGGGAAAGACGTCGATGATACGGTCGATGGTTTTGGCCGCCGACGAGGTGTGCAGGGTGCCAAATACAAGGTGGCCGGTTTCGGCTGCGGTCATGGCGAGGCGAATGGTTTCAAGATCGCGCATCTCACCTACCAGAATGATGTCAGGGTCTTCCCGCAGTGCCGAGCGCAGGGCATTGCTGAAGCTCTTGGTATCGCGGTGCACTTCCCGCTGGTTCACCAGACAGCGCTTGTTCTCGTGCACAAATTCGATGGGGTCTTCGATGGTGAGGATATGGTGATGGAAGTTCTCGTTGATGTAGTTGACCATGGCCGCCAGCGTGGTCGACTTACCGGAACCGGTCGGCCCGGTCACCAGCACCAGACCGCGCGGGAACTCGGCGATCTTGCGAAAGATCTCCGGCGCATCGAGATCTTCGAGGCTCAGCACTGTGCTGGGGATGGTACGAAATACCGCGCCGGAACCGCGCGCTTGCTGGAAAGCGTTGACCCGGAAACGGGCCAGATTGGGCACCTCGAACGAGAAGTCGACCTCGAAGTTCTCCTCCAGCTCCTTGCGCTGGTGATCGTTCATGATGTCGTAAATGAGGGCGTGCACTTCCCGATGTTCCAGGGCGGGCAAATTGATCTTGCGAACCTCGCCATCAACCCTGATCATCGGGGGAACCCCGGCGGACAGGTGTAGATCCGACGCTTTATGCTTTACACTGAAAGCCAATAACTCTGTGATATCCATAGATTTGTCATTCTCCCATCACAAGATCACTAACGAAACATGAACCAGATTGCCCAGCACCTGCTTCAGGTAAAAGAACGTATTGCCCAGGCAGCCAGAGGGGCGAGCCGCGATCCGGAGCAGGTCCGGTTGCTTGCGGTCAGCAAAACCAAACCCCTTGAGGCCCTGATGGCCGCTCACGCTGCCGGCCAGCGCTGCTTTGGCGAATCCTACGCTCAGGAAGCGGCCACCAAGATCGACACCCTGCGCCAGCAACCCGAATATAACGACTTAGAGTGGCACTTTATCGGCCCTTTGCAATCGAACAAATCCAGGCTGGTTGCCGAACGGTTCGACTGGGTGCAAAGCGTGGACAGAGAGAAGCTGATCGAACGTCTGAACAATCAGCGCCCTGCCAGCATGGCACCGCTAAATGTTTGTCTGCAAATCAATATTAGCGGAGAGAGCAGCAAATCCGGAACGTCGGAACAAGAGATTTTCCGCCTCGCCGAACTGGTTTCTCACAGTGAGCGGCTGGTGCTGCGCGGGCTGATGGCCATTCCCGAACACACCAGTGACGAGACCATATTGGCCGCCCAAATGGCCCGTATGCAGACTCTGTTCACCGAGCTTGCGCGACAATACCCGAGCGTCGATACCCTCTCCATGGGGATGACCGAGGATCTTGAACTGGCGATCGCCCACGGCAGCACCATGGTGCGGGTCGGCACTGCTATCTTCGGCGCCCGCGACTACTCATAAGCAGGTGCGCGAGCGCATGTAACGCACGCCGCGTGCCAGCGCCCCACCAAGCAACAGGAGCCTTTAATGCAACAGCACAGGACGCTCGCCTTCATCGGCGCTGGCAACATGAGCCGCAGCATCATCGCCGGTCTGGTCAAGGCGGGTTATCCGGCAACGCTTATCACTGCCGCCAACCCGAGCCAGCCCAAACTGGATGCGCTGGCCAGCGACTACGGCATTCGCACCACCCGCTCCAATGCCGAGGCGGCCCGCCATGCAGAGGTGATCGTGCTGGCGGTCAAACCGCAGCTGATGGCCGGCATGCTGGCAGCGCTGGTTGCCGAGCTGGGCTCCCTTGCGGGCAAGCTGCTCGTCTCCATCGCCGCCGGCATCAAGGTTGCTCGCCTTGCCGAGATGGCCGGTGGTCACGACCGTATCATCCGTACCATGCCCAATACCCCGGCCCTGTTGGGTCTGGGTATGACTGGCCTCTACGCCTCCGAGCATATTGCCGCCAGCGATCGCGACTTTGCCGAGCAGATGATGCAGGCGGTCGGCAAGACCCTCTGGGTGGAGCAGGAGTCCGGCATCAACAGCGTCATCGCCGCAGCCGGCAGCGCCCCGGCCTACTTCTTCCTCTTTATGCAGGCGATCGCCGAAGAGGCAGAAGCGATGGGCTTCTCACCCGATCAGGCACGCCAGCTGGTGCAGCAGACCGCCCTCGGCGCAGCTGCCATGGTGGAGCAAAATCCCGAACTGTCGCTGCAAACCCTGCGTGAGCAGGTCACCAGCAAGGGCGGCACAACCGCCGAAGCCATCAAGACATTCCAGCAGCAGGGGCTGATGCCGCTGACTGCCAACGCCATGCAGGCAGCCGTAGCTCGCGCCGCCGAAATGGAAACTCTTTTCTGACAGGAGCCCCGATGAACACCGCTTACTTTCTGATCAACACCGTTTTCGATCTCTACCTGATGGTGGTGCTGCTGCGCGTCTGGCTGCAGTGGGCGCGTGCCGACTTCTATAACCCCATGAGCCAGATGGTGGTCAAGCTGACCAACCCGCTGGTGGTGCCGCTGCGCCGGGTTATCCCGGGTCTGGGGGGGCTGGATCTCGCCTCCGTGGTGCTGGCACTGGCTGTCGCCTTCCTCAAGCTGGCCCTGCTCAAGAGCATGAACGTGCTGCTGGCCGACTGGCTCAGTCTCAGCCTGTTTGCCGCGCTGACCGTGCTGAAAAAGGCCGGTTCGATGATCTTCTGGGTACTGCTGATCCGCGCCATCCTGAGCTGGGTCAGCCAGGGTCGCAACCCCATCGAATATGTGATGTACCAGCTGACCGAGCCCTTCCTCTCTCCGATCCGCCGCGTGCTGCCGGCACTGGGCGGACTGGATCTCTCGGTGCTGGTTGCCTTTATCGGGCTGCAGGCCATCAACTATCTGCTGGGCGACCTGTTCGGCCAGCTGTGGTGGATGATTTGATGCCTGCCGTCCTGCTACAGGGGGATGAGCTGGTACTGCATCTGATGATCCAGCCCAAGGCGAGCCGGGATCAGATCGTCGGATTGCACGGAGAGGAGTTGAAAGTGGCCATCACGGCACCGCCCGTCGATGGCCAGGCCAACAGCCATTTGATCAAGTTTCTGGCCAAGCAGTTCAAGGTGGCCAAGGGGCAGGTCACCATAGTGCGGGGCGAGCTGGGGCGACACAAGACGGTCGCCATCGACAGCCCCAAACAGTTGCCGCCGGAAGTGAGCGCTCTGCTGGACAATCCGGCCTGAGCCAACATTGATACGAGAGGGATGACACCATGAAAACAGCCTGGATGAGCTGCCTGTTGGCACTGCTGATGACCCTGCCCCTGCGGGCCGAACAGATGAAGGAGCTGGGCCCCTGGCAGGTGCACTACAACGCCTTCAACTCCAGCTTCCTCACTCCCGAGGTGGCCAAAACCTACGGTCTGGAGCGCAGCCGCTACAACGGCATCATCAACATTGCGGTGCAGGACAAGCAGGGCAAGGCCCAAGCGGTCTCCGTCACCGGCGAGGCCAAAAACCTCACCGGCACCATCCGCAACCTCAGCTTCCAGGAGGTCAAGGAGGGGGATGCCATCTACTATCTGGCAACCCTCCCCTACCGCAATGAAGATACCTACCAGTTCACCTTGAAGATCATGGGGGGTGGTCAGCAGCAGATCCTCACCTTCCAGCAAACCTTCTACGTTGACTGAATAGCGCAACAAAAAGCCCCGACTCAGGTCGGGGCTTTTTATTCGGGAAAAACAGCAAGGGCGCCATGATGGCGCCCCTGTTTTATAAATTATCCAGGCCTGTTACAGGGCGAGGAAGATGCTCGCGAGGGAGGCGCTCATCAGGTTGGCCAGCACGCCGGAGAGGATGGCACGCATGCCGTAGCGGGCGATAAAGCCTTTGCGCTCCGGCACCATGGCGCCCAGACCGCCGATCAGGATGGCCATGGAGGAGATATTGGCGAAACCGCACAGGGCGAAGGTGACGATGGCCTTGCTCGACTCGCTCAGGGTCTGATCCTGCACCAGGGCGATGAAGGCGACGAACTCGTTGACCACGATCTTGGTACCGATCAGAGCACCGGCAGCCTGTGCCTGCTCCCAGGGTACACCGATCAACCAGGATACCGGGGCAAACAGCCAGCCCAGAATGATCTGGAAGCTCAGATCAAGACCCACCAGGCCACCAGCCCAGCCGAGCAGACCGTTGAGCATGGCGATCACGCCGACGAAGGCCAACAGGGTTGCACCGACCGCCACGGCGATATTGAGGCCGGACATGGCACCATCAGCCGCTGCTTCAATCACGTTGGTGGCACGGGGGATCTCGACATCCTGATGGTGATCCACCTCTTCAACACTCGGCGGCACCAGGATCTTGGCCATCGCCAGACCGGCTGGCGCGGACATGAAGGCAGCCGCAATCAGGTATTTCAGCTCGACCCCGATGCTGGCGTAACCGACCAGAGTACCACCCGCGACGGAGGCGAGACCACAGCTCATCACCGCGAAGAACTGGGAGTCGGACATCTTGGAGAGGTAGGGTTTGACCACCAGCGGCGCTTCCACCATGCCGACGAAGATGTTGGCGGTGGCGGAGAGGCTTTCGGCACGGCCGGTGCCCAGCAGCTTCTGCAGACCGCCGCCCAGCAGGGAGATCACCCGCGGCATCAGGCCGATGTGGTAAAGAATGGCGATCACCGCAGAGAAGAAGATGATGACCGGCAGCACGTTGAAGGCAAAGATGAAGCCCAGCTTGAACTTGGCCAGATCGCCGAACAGGAAGGCGATCCCCTCCTGACCGTAGCCAATCACGCTGCTGACACTCTCGCTCACCCCATTCAGCACGTGCTGACCAGCAGGCAGCCAGAGCACCAGCGCGGCAAACATGACCTGCAGGCAGAGGGCAAGGCCAACTGTTCGCAACGGGATACGACGACGATTATCAGAGCAGATCACGGCAAGCGCCAGGATACTCAGGATGCCGAGCAGGGCAATCATAGGGACTCCATCAGGTGGGGAAAAAGATGGGCGCGGATTCTGCGCCTCTCCCCCCGTCACTGCAAGTCCACTTGGTTACGGGCCTGTTAGAAAAAACGTTTGCACGATACCGGTTGCGCCAACTGGCTGATTTGGCTCGATTTTAGTATCAGAAGAAATCAAATGTTTCCATTTAAAAACAATTATTCCTCGCTGCCGGACAATCGACCACCGAGCCAGGGGGCCAGCCGCTGCTCCCAGTAGGGTTCCGGGCCAAAGCGAGCCTTGAGGAAATCGATGAAGAGACGGATCTTGGGATCCAGATGTTCGCGCCGGGCATAGACGGCGTGTACCGCCATCTGCTGGTTCGGCCGCCACTCCGGCAGCAGCGGGATCAGCTTGCCGCTTTGCAACTCCTTGTCCAGCAAGTAGTTGGCGATGTAGGCGATGCCAAGCCCGGCCAGCGCCGCATCGCGCACCGCCTCAGCCATGTCGACCCGATAGTTGCCAGCAACCTGCACCGTCTGGCGCTCCTTGCCCTGACGGAACGACCACTGGTGATAGCGCCGCTCCCGGCTCTGATAGGTGATGCAGTTGTGCTGGGCCAGCTCTTTCGGATGGAGTGGCGTACCGTGGCTCAACAGGTAATCCGGCGAAGCAGCCAGCACGAAGCCGATATCGGCCAGCCGCTGACCGACCAGCCCTTCCGGTTTGTCCTCATAGGTGGTCAGCCAGAGATCCAGCCCTTCGTCCACCAGATTGGTTTTGTGATCGAACAGGGAGACCTCCAGCTCAAGCTCGGGATAACGATCCTGAAACGCCTTGAGATGGGGAATGACATGCAGACGGCCGAAAGATTGGCCCACTCCGAGATGGAGCACGCCACTCACCTTGCCGCGCCGCTCGGCGATCATCGAGTTCGCCTCCTGCGCCACCGCCACCAGCGCATGGCAGTGGCGGGCATACTCCTGACCCAGCTCGGTCAGAGCGAAGCGACGGGTAGTACGCTGTACCAGCTGGGCGCCAAGGGCTGTCTCCAGCAGCGCCAGCTGCTTGCTGATGTGAGATTTGGAGACACCGAGACGGCGAGCGGCAGCAGAGATCCCCTGCTCGCGCACCAGCGCATCGAAGATCACCATTTGCGGAAGACGTTGCAGCACAGGATAACCGGGTTGAAAGGGCGGGAGCCCATTATTCCAGAGCTCCTCGCCAAGGGGTAGGGTCAGCGCGCCAGCGCTCGGGTGATCTGCAGCTTGAGGGGATCATCGGACGGATTCTGGTTGGCGCCATAGCTGGCAATCAGCTTGCCATCGCGCCCCACCAGATACTTGTGGAAGTTCCAGTTCGGTTCATCGCCATCTGCGGCCACCGCCAGCCCCTTGAACAGCGGTACGGCATCAGAACCACGCACAGCCACCCGGTTGAACATGGGGAAAGTCACGCCATAGTCGCGACGGCACACCTCGGCGGTCTTGTTCTCGTTGCCCGCCTCCTGCCAAAAGTCGTTGGAGGGGAAACCGAGAATAATCAGCCCCTTGTCCTTGTAGCTCTGATAAAGCTTCTCCAGATCGCGAAACTGGCCGCTATAACCGCAGTAGGAGGCGGTATTGACCACCAGCACCACCTTGCCCTCGGTCAGCTGACAGAGATTGTGGCGCTGGGTGCTGTTGAGCTCGCGCATCTCCACATTGAAATAGTCGGGACAGGTGGCAGATGCCATGCCGCTGCCAAGCAGCAACAACAGCGCGAACCATTTCATCGGCAACACTCCTTGTGGTTTTCTCTCTGATACGTCCCTTGCACCGGGGCGGTTCACTCTCAATGAAGAGGAATGCCGGTCAGCCAGCCGTGGCCCCAGAAGATGAGCAGCGCCGTGGCCGCCAGTCCGGCCCCGACACTGATGCAGGTACCGGTCCAGTTGGCCTCGGGGCGTGGATACTTCTGCCAGTCCCGCACCGAAATCCAGACGATGCTCACCAGCGCCCACAGCCCGATACCGCCAAACAGCACCAGTGAACGCGCCTCGCTGTTGACCAGCAGGTGGGCAATGGCCCAGAGCAGGGTGCCGAGCAGCTGCGGATGAACCAGCCAGCGCCGCAAATGGTTGGGGCCCTGCCCCGAAAAAAAGAGAATGAGGGAGATGGGCATCATCCCCATCATGGCCAGCGGCCCCCAATCCGGCAGGAAATAGAGCGGAAATGGCCGGACAGTGCGCCAGCCGGCAATGATGCAGGCGATGGCAACGAAAACCAGCAGGGAGAAGAGCCCCTTGTAGCGATTTTCCCCGAGCCGCTCGCGCAGCTGTGCCCGATGCGCCGCTGCAAAACAGGGGTAGAGGTGGATCAGGGTAAATAGCGCGACGCCCAGAGTCAGCAGGATCATGGGTCTCTCCTTGTTCGTGTGGCTACCACTATGCCGGAAAGGGCGGAATGCGCCTATAGAAACCGCGCGACCCCATGGCATCGAACATGGAGCCGGAGGATGTAACAAGAAAAAAGCCGATCACGGAGGATCGGCAAAGAAGTGCTAGGGCAGCCAGACATCTCGCGGGATGAGAGATGCCCCATACGGGAATATTGGGTGGCCGATGGCGCCCATCGGCCGAACCGGATCAACCCTTGAGTTGATAGAGTGCCGCGACGTTGCGCGCAGTCAGCTGAATGTTGGTGCTGGCGGTCTCCAGCGCTTCCGGCAGGGACATGGCGCGGTTGACCACGGCGAACACCGCATCCAGTCCGTGCTCGTGCACCACGCCGCAATCATCGGTCAGACAGCCGGAGATACCGATCACCGGCTTGCCAAACTGCTTGGCACAGCGTGCGACACCGATTGGCGTCTTGCCGTGGATGGTCTGGCTATCGATACGACCTTCACCGGTGATGACCAGATCCGCATCGGCCACTTCATCAGCCAGTTTCAGGGCTTCGATGACGATCTGGATACCGGGCTTGAGCTCGGCACCAAGCAGACCGACCAGCGCGGCCCCCATACCACCGGCAGCGCCCGCCCCCGGAATATCCTTCACCTGCTTGCCAAGGGCCTGCTCGATGCAGTCGGCATAACGGGAAAGGTTGGCATCGAGCTGCTGCACCATCTCCGGGGTCGCCCCCTTCTGCGGGCCAAACACCGCGGAGGCGCCTTTCGGGCCGCACAGCGGGTTGTTCACATCACACGCCACCTCGATAACCAGCTCGCCCAGACGCGGGTCCAGACCGCTCAGGTCGATGGTCGCGAGTTCGGCAAGACCGGCGCCACCCAGCTCGATGGCTGAGCCATCGGCTTTGAGCAACTTGCCGCCGAGCGCCTGGATCATACCGGCACCGCCGTCATTGGTGGCACTGCCGCCGATACCGAGGATGAGGTGCTTCACTCCCATCTCCAGCGCGGCCAGGATCAGCTCGCCGGTACCGAAGCTGGAGGTGAGCAGCGGATTGCGCTGCTCGGGAGCGACCAGATGGATACCGGAGGCGGCGGCCATCTCGATAACGGCGCGCTGGCCATCGCCCAGCAGGCCGACAAAACCCTGTACCTTGTTGCCAAGGGGGGCGGTCACTTCGACCGGCAGAATGCGGCCACCGGTGGCATCGACCAGCGACTGCACCGTGCCCTCGCCGCCATCGGCCATCGGCAATTTGACGTAGGTGGCGTTTGGCAACACCTGCTTGAAACCGGCCTCGATGGCATCAGCCACCGCCATGGCGCTCAGGCTCTCCTTGAATGAATCGGGGGCAATAACAATTTTCATATCAATTCCTTAGGCGAGGCCAAACACGCCAAACATCAGGGTAGAGACAGCTGCAATGGTCAGACCGACCGCGGTTTCGTAGGGGATGAGCTTGAGTCGCTCACCCACGCCCATGTGGACGCTGCCGCCAGTAGCATGGAAGAAGGAGCCATGGGGCATATGGTCAAACACGGTGGCACCGGCATGGATCATGGCGGCACCCGCCAGCGCACTAACACCCAGTTCAAGCAGGGTGGAGCTGAATACGTTGGAAGCCACTACAGTACCGGCGGTGGTCGAGGCAGTTGCCAGCGACATCAGAGCACCGGAGATGGGGGCCAGCAGGTAAGAGGGCAGACCCGAGGCGGTCAGGCCGCTGATCAGCACATCTTTCAGGCCTGAGTTGGCAATGATGCCCGCCAGAGTACCGGTACCCAGCAGCATGATGGCCACCGGCGCCATGCGGGAGAGACCGGAAACCGCAAACTGGTTCACTTTGCTGAACTTGCCCATCATCAGGGCACCGACCAGACCACCGAGCGGCAGCGCAATCAGCGGATCCACCACGATACCGGCGACCGGGCGCAGGGCCAGCAGCAGGATGGCAACCAGCGGCGCACTGATGGCGGCGGCAAAGCCCGGCAGTTTGGTACCCTCGAAGCTCACCACCTCGTCAGCGGCAACCTTGCTGCCCTTGTTGTTCAGACGCTTGGCCAGCCAGTAGGCCATCACCAGACCAAACAGGCCCGGGATGATGCCGGCCGCCATGACCGAGGTCAGCGGCAGGTGGAAGGCATCCGCAGCCGCGATGGCGTTGGGGTTGGGTGACATGACGTTGCCCGCCTTGCCGCCACCGATCATCGCCAGCAGGATGGCCGCCTTGGAGAGATCGGCACGGCGGGCGATGGCCAGCGCAATGGGCGCCACAGTGATAACTGCCACGTCCACAAATACACCTACCGCGGTCAGGATCATGGTCGCCAGCGCCAGCGCCAGCAGGGCGCGGGTCTCACCCAGTTTTTTGACGATGGTCTCGGCGATGGTGGTAGCCGCACCCGATTCAATCAGCACGCCGGCCAGTACACCGGCCGCCAGGATCCGCATCACCGCAGTGGTGATCCCCTGGGCGCCGCCGATCATCAGGGCGACGGTCTGGCTGAGATCGGAGCCGCCGATCAGGCCGCCAGCGAGCGCGCCGACGATCATGCCGTAAGCGGGCGGTACCTTCTTCAGAATGAGGAAGATGGCGATGGAGAGCGCCGCGATGGCGCCAAGGGCAGTAACCGGGATCATGACGGACACCTTCAATGGGAGTGAATGGCCGCCATTATGGAGATCTGCAATCAGAATGCTTTGGCCAAATGGCCAAATATTGCATCATCGAACAGGGTTTATTTGTCTATTTGAACAATCACAAATCGAGATTAAGGCCGAGATAGAGCAAAAATTTGTCGTCTAACTTGTTGAAATTCAATCCGGTTATCTGCTCGATCCGGCTTAGCCGGTAACGCAGGGTATTGGGGTGAATGAACAAGGCCTCGGCACAGCGATGCAGATCACAATCCTGCAAGAAATATTGGCGCAGGGTCTTCTGCAGCGCCCCCTTGCCATCTTCCCGGGCCAGTTTCTGCAGCGGTGCGCGCAGCTGATCCGCCTGCCAGGAGTCCGCCAGACTGCCGAGCAGCACCGGCAAGCGGTAATCCTCGAAGAAGTAGACCTGCTTGCGCGGCGCTTGGCGCATGCCACGGCGCAATGTATCGCGCGCCGTCTGGTAGGAGCGTGCCAGCCCGTTGATCCCGGCGAAGTAATCTCCCACCCCGATCCGCACCTTGAAGTGGGGGATGCGCGCCAGCAGCTGCCTGATGCGGCTGCGCTCCTGCGCCGATTGCCAGAGGCCGTCGCTGAGCTGGGCCGGTTTTAGCACCACTATCTCGTCAAGACCGTTGATGGCCACCAGATTGTCCCGCTCCGGGTTCTCCAGCAGATGTACCAGCTCTCGCAGCCGGGCCGGGTCGCTCTCCTCCAGTGCCAGCACCGCCACCACTCGTGGCTGGCCGAGATCGAGCCCGAGGAAACGGGCCGCCTGCTGCAGCTGATCGACCCGCCCCTCGCCGCGGATCAGCTGCAGCACCAGTTCCTCCTTGTGGCGCTTGTCCCACTGCAACTGCTCGGTGAGCGCCGCCTGCTCCAGGATCAGCTCGGCAGTCATTCGCACCAGCTCGGCGTAAGCTCGAACGATGTCCGGATCGCCGGAGATACCGATGACCCCCAGCAACTCCCCCTGATAGGCGATGGGCAGGTTGATGCCGGGACGCACCCCCTTGAGCTCGCGGGCGGTCGCTTCGCTGATCTCCACCACCCGGTTCTCGGTCAGTGCCAGCACGGCCCCCTCGTGACGCTGATGGAGCCGCTCCGGATTGCCGGACGCAATGATGAGACCATGTTCGTCCATCACGTTGACCGAGAACGACAGGATCTTCATCGCCCGGCTCACAATCTGACGCGCCAGGGTATCGTTTAGCTGCATAACATCTCCAAAGAAGGGACTCGGCAACCCGCAGGAAAGCGCCTGCTGCGGGGCAAAGATGCCACATCATCAAGACAAGCGAGAGGGGGATCGCTAGAATAGGCCACTTTACCCGATGTGAGCCCGCCATGGAGCAGGATTTGGTGCTGCCACCACGGCTTCGTGCAGGCCCATCCCCCCGATTTGGAGTGCGCTATGGATTATGAATTTCGCCGCGACCCGTTCGGTGGTTATCGCGCCCGCTTCTCCATGGGCCATGAAGCCATCGGCCAGTGGCTGATCGACGAAGTGGGCAAAGATGAGGAGAAGATCGACGATCTCTTCGCCATCATCGACCAGCTATCCAGTCGGAGTCGCACCGAATACCGGCTTACCGGCGGGGATTACTCCCTGCTGCTGACCCACGAAGAGGCGGAGGTGAAAGCCAACGTCCTCAATATCGAACTGGGCGAGGATCTCGACGATCTCGCCTACTACGATGATGAACAGCTGGCCATGTGCGGGCTGGAAGACTTTGCCCAGGTGCTCACCTCCTGGCGCGCCTTTATCCGCAACGAGGATATGGGCTGATTGACCCCGTTTCGCTTATTCTGGTCGGCCACTGCGGTCGACCATCCAAACCAACAGGATTGACTATGTCTATTTACGATTTTGATGACGAGCTGCCGGAAGACGAGCAGGATCAACCGAAGAAACCCGCCCAACCCAAGAAGAAGGGCAAGCAGGTGCTGAACACTCAGGTCAACCTGAGCCCGCGCGATGCCAGCCGTCTGAACGGCATGCACGTTGAAGCAATCACCACCCTGGATGATGTCAGCCTGCCGAAGAACGTCATCTTCAAGGCTGGCCTGATCGCATTGGGTGAGCTGGATGCCAACCAGCGCGCCGACATCATTGCCCGCGTCATCGCCGAATCAGGCCGCTAATCGCGCCCCTGAATGAACAAAGCCGGAGCCACTGCTCCGGCTTTGTTTTTTCTGACCCCCTTACTTGCAGCGAGGTGAGCGGGGCATGCTTCTTGGCACCAGCTTGTCGTAATGACCGCTGGCCCGACTCGCCGCCAGAGCCTCGTTGAACCGCTCGATCAGCTCCCGGCCACCGGGCGCCTTGCGCGAGACCATTAGATAGAAGCTGTCGGTCTGGCGAAAATAGGGGAGCGGCTGCAGATAGTTGGGATCGCCGAAGATCTGCATGCTGGCATCGGCGGTGACTGCATCGTTCATCGGCATCAGCTCCACCCGCTTGAGTGCCACCATCTGCAGGCACTGCGCCAGAGAGGCAGGACGGATCAGCTGCAGCGAAAAGCGGGCGATCACCTCGTCGGCATGACTGGTGCTCCAGCCCGCCGGAATGCAGACCCGCAGCCCCTGCCACTTGCCGTCCAGCACCGCATCGCTGCCCTGATAGGTGAACCAGGAGAGGTGATCGATATGGAGCGGGGCGCTGTAGTAGAAGAGCTTGGCCCGTTCGCTCGTCCAGGCGTAGGGGTAGGTGGCCGTCATCAGGCCATTGCGGGTCAGTTCATAACCCCGGTTCCAGGGCAGATAATCTACCTTCACCTCGTCATAACCGGCCTGGCGCAGCAGCGTTGTCACCAGCCGGGTGCTCTCCCCGCCATCCGCCAGCTCCTTGCCGCTATAGGGAGCAAACTCCCCGGTCGCCAGCAGCACGGGGGCTGCCTGCAACCAGGTGCACCAACAACAGAACAACCACAGATAGTGCTTCATCACCAACTCCCCCTTCACCCTGTGATGAGTATAGAGAAGGGGCCCGACCACCTGCTGCGCGGTTGTTCTCGCGGCGGCCCCTTGTTAAGGTGGCCGTTTGCCTCGACCAAGGAGATCCAATGTTACCCCTGCCCGATTCGCTTATCTGGGGCGCGCTGGCGCTGGCCGTGCTGTTTGCCCTGCTGCGCCAGCGCCTTCCCGCGTTTGGCCTGCTGGGCCTATCTCTGCTGCTGGCCCTCTGGCTTGGCCGCATCACACCGCCTGCGCTGGTCATCACGCTGGCGGGATTGCTGCTGGCGTGGCGCACGCCCGCCCTGCCACCCCGCTGGGCGACCACGGCCAGAGTTGCACTGATTGTCTGGTCGCTTGCGCTGACCCTGCACTTCATCCCCGGCTTCAGCAATCTCAAGGTGCTGGACAAGGTGCTCGCCGGCCCCGGCAGCGTGCCGTTCAACATGTACCTCAATCTGGACAAGCCACTGCTGATCTTCGCCCTGCTGCTCGCCTTCCCGACCCTGCTCGGCAAAGGAGGGATCATTCGCTGGCGTCCTCTGGCTCTGCTGATCCTGCCGCTGGCGGCGCTGTTCGGCATTGCCTGGCAACTGGGAGCACTGCGCCCCGAGGTGGGACTGCCCCACTGGTGGTGGCTGTTTGCCCTCAACAATCTGCTGTTCACCTGTGTGGCGGAAGAGGCGCTGTTTCGCGGCGCGATCCAGCAGGAGCTGGCAAGCCGCAGCAAACCCTGGTTTGCCATTGTGGCCAGCGCCCTGCTGTTTGGCGCCATCCACCTGCCGGGCGGCCCCCTGCTGGCGCTCTTCGCTACCCTTGCGGGCTGCTGTTATGGTCTGGCCTTCCAGCTAAGCGGCCGCCTCAGCATCGCCATCGCAGTGCACTTCGCCTTCAACTTCGCCCATCTGGCGCTCTTCACCTATCCGCTGGCCCACCACTAACGCCTGCAGGCGCCCGACACGGGCGCCTTCTCTCGAAACGCCCTCTCTTCAAGCGTGCTGCCTTGCTCGCTTTACACCTCCACAAAGCTCCAAACAAAACCAATTCATTTACTTGTAACCAAAATGTAAACAAACTGACCTCTGCATTCGCCATAACAGTCACTTTCCATTGCCCTGCCACCAAAAGGATCCTGTGATGCAGAAAACCCTCAGTTATGCCGCCCTGCTGCTGGTCAGCCAGTTCCCGCAACTGGCACTGGCCGATACCGATGTCTATCTCACCAACAACAGCCCTGAACCGCTCCAGATCGACATCCGCCAAAGCGGTACCGGCCAGCTGCAACCCGGCAGTCAGTGGCTTCAGCACCGCACCGAGCTGGGCCCATGGGAGAGTGCCATGGTGCTCAGCTTCAATCGCTATGAGGGGGTCAAGGCGGGCAAGAGCTATCTGTTCGAAACCCGCGTGACTACAGCGAGTGGCGACGTCTATCGGCTCAACCAGCTGATGGAGGGAACCTGGTGGAACACCACCTTGCAGCACGGTGGCGAGACGCCGACCAGCGCATCCGGCTGGCAAAACGACAGGGAGATCCATCGCGTGGCGGGGCCACAAGAGCTGGCCTTTGCCGCCAAATTCACCGGCCGCTACGACGATCTGCACTATATGATCACGCCCCCCCAAAAACGGGAACAGCCGGAACCGGCAGAAAACAGGCTCAAGGTGGCCAGCTACAACGTCTGGGCGCTGCCGGTGATCGCCTCCAGCATCGGTGAGCGGCTGGCACTGCTGCCAGAGCATCTCAAGGGCTATGACGCCCTGCTGCTGCAAGAGGTGTTCGATGGCCGCCGCGAGGGCTTTTTGCAGGCGCTGGCGAAAGAGTATCCCTACCAGACCAAAGTGCTCAACAAGCCCGGGGTCAACGTCCACGACGGCGGCGTGGTGATCGTCAGCCGCTATCCCATAGTGCGGGAGGCACAACTGGTCTATCCCCAATGCACCGGCACCGACTGCTTCGCCGACAAGGGGGTGATGTACGCCGAGGTGATCAAGGGGGGCAAGGCGTGGCACCTGTTCGCTACCCACACCGCCAGCTTCGACACTGACGAGGCGCGCAAGCTGCGCCAGATCCAGTTCGGCCAGATCCGCGCGCTGGCTGCCAGCCTGAAGATCCCTGCCACGGACACCGTCATCTATGGCGGTGACTTCAACGTCAACAAGCGCAAGTTTGCCGACGATTACGCCGGCATGCTGGCCAACCTCAATGCCGATGAGCCGACCTACGGCGGCTATACCGAAGCGACCTTCGATCCCAGGATCAACCCCTATGCCGGTGGGCCGCTCTCGGGCGGAGCCAACGTCGAGTATCTGGACTATCTGGTGGTGAGCCGTGAGTACGGCGCCGTACGCCACAACCTCAACACGGTCTGGATCCCGCGCAGCAGCGATGGCAGCCTCTGGCCCGCCAGCAACCTCTCCGATCACTTCCCGGTCAAGGGAGAGATAAGCCGATGAAACGTTACCACGGCTTGCTGGCGTTGACTGTGCCGGCACTGTTGCTGTTCAACCTGTTCGGCGAACAAACAACACCAGAGCAGCGGGCTCCGGCCAGCCAGCCGATCCGACCAGCCAACGTGGCTGCTCAGGTGCCGCTTTCTACGGTCGCCAGCTCGCAGGCCACCACAGCATCGTCTGCTCGCAGCGAACCACTGCCCGCCAGCTGGCGGGCTATGCCGGATGAGCTGAGCCAGCAGCTCGCCAGCGAGGTAAGCGACAGCGATCTGCCGCTGGCCGAGCGGCTTGCCAATCTGGAAGGGGCAGAGGCCCGCTGGCTTGGCGAGGGAGAGAGCCTGTATCGGCTGCAGGGGGGCTATGCGCTGGCGCTGGAGGAGCTGGCTCAGGAGAGCGAGCAGTTACCGCTGGCCGAGCGACTGGACGTCCTCAGTCGCTTGCAGGATCAGTGGGCAGCAGATCACCCGGATCTGGCGGGCGAGCTGTTCAACCCGGATGCCCGCTTGCAGCAGGCTCGCCAGCTGTGGGGGGATGAGGAGCTGGCGACGTTGGCTCGCCACTTCCTGTCAGCAGAGCAAGCAGAGGCGACCGTGCAGTTTGCCGCCAACCGCCAGCAACAGCTGGATCAGCGCAGCCGCTATCAGCAGCAGCTCGCAGCGTTGGAACAGCAGCTGGCCGCCGCGCAGGGGGCTATGGCGCCTACCGCGTGGCAGCAGTACCGCGAAGAGCAGCTAAGCCGGTTCAGGCGCGATTTTTTCGCCAACGAACAGAGAGTTAGCGCCGTCCCTTGAACTGCTTGACGCTGCGTTTGGCTTGGGTGCGGCGATTGGCCTGCTTGTCGCGGGGTGGGCGCTTGCCCTCCCCGCTGGCTGGCTGGTCGGTGACCGGGAAGCCGGCCAGCTCACTCACCGGCAACTCACGTCCGGTAAGGGTGCGGATCGCAGTCAGCATATCGGCTTCACCATGACAGGTGAGCGAGATGGCGAGCCCGCTGCGCCCGGCCCGGGCGGTACGACCGATGCGGTGCACATAGATGGGGGCGCTGGCGGGCAGATCCAGATTGATCACCACCGGCAGAGCCTCCACATGGATGCCGCGCGCCATCAGATCGGTGGCCACCAGCACCCGAACCTTGCCCGCCTTGAAATCGGCGAGAGCCTGCTCGCGCACCGCCTGCTCCTTCTCGCCATGGAGTGCCGCCACCGCGATACCCGCCTTGGCCAGCTTTCTGGCGACGCCATCGGCATCATCCCGCGCACTGATAAAGACCAGTACCTGCGACCACGCCTGCTCCTTGAGCAGACTGACGAGCGCCGGCACCTTGCTGCTCTTGTTGACCAGATAGAGCCGCTCTTCGATATCGTCGGCCACGCTGTTGCGGGGATCCGCTTCCACCCGCTCCGGCGCCTTCAGCAGGCCGGTCGCCAACTCCTCAAGCTCGCCCGGCAGGGTGGCAGAGAAGAGCAGGGTCTGGCGCCCGACCGGCATGCCATTCATCAGCCACTGGATGTCGGGCCAGAAGCCCATCTCCAGCAGGCGATCAGCCTCATCCAGTACCAGAATGCGCAACCCGGCCAGATTCAGCAGTTGCTGACCCAGCAGATCCCGCAATCGCCCCGGCGTCGCCACCAGCAGTTGTGGCCCCTGCGCCAGCTCGGCCTGTTGCAGCTCCTGCGCCACCCCGCCACACAGGGTCACCAGCCGCACGCCCAGCTCATCGGCAAAGCCTTGCAGCGCACCGCTCACCTGTGCGGCCAGCTCGCGGGTCGGCACCAGCACCACCCCCTGCACCTCGGATATGGCGGGATCCAGCCGCTGCAGCAGCGGCAGACCGAACGCCAGCGTCTTGCCACTGCCGGTTCGAGCCAGCGCCAGCAGATCCCGTCCCGCCAGCACGGCAGGGATGGCCAGTTGTTGCACCCGGGTCGGGTGCTTGAGGTCGGTTGGCAGGGCTGCCAGCAGAGCGGGGGCGAGGGCGAGTTCGTTAAAGGTCATGGCGTTACGCAGATATCGGCTGAATGAAGAGGTGGAGGCGAAGTCTAGTGAGCGGGGAGAGATAAGTAAAACCCAATCCGTTATGGCACGGCAGGGATAGGGGGATGGCTACACTTGTCCTGACCCTATGCAAAGAGTGAGAAGCCATGATCAGACACATCCCCCTCCTGCTGTTGGCTGCAGCCCTGACCGGCAGCGTCACCCTCGGCCTCTCCCGCAGCACGGCGAGCGACACTGCCACCACTCAGGCCAAACCGGTTCGCATCATCAATGCCCACCTTGGCGAGCTACCGGGGCTGATCAATGCCGACAAGACGGGCCCTTTCGTCGATCTGGTGCACGCCATCGACGATCTCTACCCCGATGTGACCATCAAGATCACTATCTATCCCATTGCGCGAGCCATGGTCGGGGTAATCGCCGGCAAAGCCGATCTCGGCCTGCCCGCCATCCGCAATCTCAAGGATGTCGACATGCTGCCCTACCGCTTCAGCACCCGCAGCTTTGGCAAGGTGACCCATGTGATTTACAGCAATACTGCCAATCCGGTCACCACTGACATGGCTTATGGCATAGTTCCCACCAAACGGGATCTGCTGATCGAAGCCGTGCCCGACTATATGCCCTTCCCGGTACAGCGTTCGATGAGTATCGAGCAGTCACTGCGCAAGCTCTCTCGGGGTCGCATCGACGCCTTTATCTGGGCTCAGGAAGAGGCGGACCTCATGCTGAAAAATCTGAAACTGACCAATATTCACCGTGAATTCTTTGGCGATTTCGAGGATGTTTTCATCATCCAGAAAGGGGGAAACGGGGATGAAATGGACGAATTTATAAGTCGCGCCATCGAGCAACTCGCCGCCTCCGGCAAACTGGCCGAGATTTACGAGAAAATCCACCGACCCTATGTGGATTGGCAACCATCCCCGCTTGCCAGGGCTGAATCGGTAACCACCAAGTCCACCAAGCCCTGAACAGGTTCTCTCCCCATAAAAAAATCCCGCCAAGGCGGGATTTTTTACGCTCTGCCTCTTACAGCACGGCCAGCGCGGCGGCGTAGTTTGGCTCGTCGGCCACTTCGGCCACCAGCTCGCTGTGCAGCACCTTGTTCTCTTCATCCAGCACCACGATGGCACGGGCAGCCAGACCTACCAGCGGGCCGGAGGAGAAGGCTACGCCGTAATCCTGCAGGAAGGCGGCGCCACGCAGAGTGGAGAGGGTCACCACCTTGTCCAGCCCTTCGGCACCGCAGAAGCGGGACTGGGCGAACGGCAGATCGGCGGAGATGCAGAGCACGACTGTGTTATTCAGAGCGCTGGCCTGCTCGTTGAACTTGCGCACCGAGGTGGCGCAGGTCGGGGTATCGACGCTCGGGAAGATGTTCAGGATCTTGCGCTGACCGGCGAAGCTCGCCAGGGTCAGGTCGGAAAGATCCTTGGCCACCAGAGCGAAAGGCTTGGCCTGCTCACCGGAAAGCGGGAAGTGGCCAGCGACAGAAACCGGGTTGCCTTGCAAAGTGACTGAGTTGCTCATGTGTCATGTCCTTTATTGGTGTTGTAAAAATCAGGCCTCCCAGTATAGGCGTGCCGGGGGTACACAAACACCCGTCAACCACAGGGATATAACGGGAAAATGGCGCCTCCCCTGCTGAATCATCAGCGTGATAAAAAGGGGGTTGACCTTGGATATAACACCAAGGTTTACACTTGCCTCAGTTATTCAGGATCCCGCAGGGGCGGGATCCAGCCAAGAGGAACACACCATGAGCAAATCCTGCTGCTCCACCCAGCATGCTGCGGCCCCCATCAAGGCTGTCAGCAAGGCCAGCTCCACCGAGCACCAGCATAACAGTCACTGCTGTGACAATGCCGCGCCGGTCAGCTGCTGTGGCGGCGCCACCTCTCATGATCATCAGGATCTCGAGAAGTGCGACTCACCGGGAGATGAAGAGCCCCCCCTAGGCGGCGCGCACTCCCGGAGCTGCTGCACAGCGAACTCATCCCATGACCATGACCATGACCATGACCATCATGATCATGACCACGATGCGCAGGCTCCTGTCGAGCCGCTGACCGCACCGGCGCAAGGCAACAGTCGCCACAGCTGGCAGGTGTTGGGGATGGATTGCCCCAGCTGCGCTCGCAAGATCGAGACAGCCGTCAGCCGTGTCAACGGTGTCCAGCAGGCTCGCGTGTTGTTTGCCACCGAGAAGCTGGTGGTGGATCTGGCCCCCGGCCTCTCCCCTGATCCCGTCACTGCCGCCGTGCTGGCCGCCGGTTTTCAGCTCAAGGGCGAGAGCAGCGGCAAGCAGGAGCCCGGCCGTGAGCGCGGCCCGCTGCAGACCCTGCTCGCCAAATATTGGCAGCCGCTGTCGCTGGCCGGCCTGATGCTGGTGGCGGCCCTGCTGCCGGGTAACATCGGCCAACCGCTCTTTACCCTGGCCACCCTCTGGGGGCTGTGGCCCATCTCTCGCAAGGCGTGGGCGCTGACCAAGAGCGGCTCCCCCTTCGCCATCGAGACCCTGATGACGGTCGCCGCCGTGGGGGCCCTGTTCCTTGGCGAAACCGCCGAAGCCGCCATGGTGCTGCTGCTGTTCATGCTGGGTGAGCATCTGGAGGCCTACGCCGCCGGTCGCGCCC
Organism: Aeromonas sp. SCS5; assembly: GCF_001887375.1. Lineage (NCBI taxonomy): Bacteria > Pseudomonadati > Pseudomonadota > Gammaproteobacteria > Aeromonadales > Aeromonadaceae > Aeromonas > Aeromonas sp. SCS5. Next base: position 66,040 of record NZ_LFCS01000010.1, on the reverse strand, counting down.
GTGCCGGGGTCACCGCATTGATGGCGCTGGTGCCTGACAAGGCGTTACGGATCCGTACCACTGCCGAGGGCGAGGTGCGCGAAGAGGTCGGCGCCGATGAGCTGCGTCCCGGCGACATTATCGAAATCGCCCCGGGCGCCCGTCTCCCGGCCGATGCCCGCCTGCTCGACGCCCTCGGTGCGTTTGACGAAAGTGCCCTGACCGGTGAATCCATCCCGGTGGAACGCCGCCAGGGTGACAAGGTGCCGGCCGGCAGTCTGGCTGCCGATCGAGTGCTGCGTCTTGAAGTGGTATCGGAACCGGGCAACAACGCCATCGACCGCATCCTGCACCTCATCGAGGAAGCCGAGAGTCAGCGCGCACCTATCGAGCGCTTTATCGACCGCTTCAGCCGCTGGTATACCCCGGCCATGATGCTGGTTGCCCTGCTGGTGGTGCTGGTGCCGCCCCTTGCCTTCGGCCAGAGCTGGGACGAGTGGATCTATCGCGGGCTGGCGCTGCTGCTCATCGGTTGCCCTTGTGCGTTGGTCATCTCCACCCCGGCAGCGGTTACCTCCGCACTGGCGGCGGCAACCCGGCAGGGGGCCCTGATCAAGGGTGGTGCCGCACTGGAGCGATTGGCCCATATCGATACCGTGGCGTTTGACAAGACCGGCACCCTGACCCTGGGCAAGCCGCAGCTGACCGAGCTGGTGAGCCTCAATGGTCAGAGCAATGGCGAACTGCTGGCACTGGCTGCCGCCATCGAGCAGGGCTCCCACCACCCGCTGGCCCGTGCCGTGGTGGCCGCCGCCAACGAGCAGGGGCTGGCACAGGCAGAAGCCCGCGATCTGCGAGCCCTGCCGGGCATGGGTGTTGAAGGGCGCATCAACGGCGAGCTGTGGCAACTGCTGGCACCGAGCCGGATAGCTACGCTGAGCAAAGATCAACAGGCCCAAATTGCCATGCTGGAGCAACAGGGCAAGACGGTGGTCGTGCTCTGCCAGAGCAGCAGCGAACAGGCTCTGCCGGTGGCCCTGCTGGCCCTGCGGGATCAGATCCGGCCGGAAGCGGCAGAGGCGCTGCAAGAGCTCAACCGGCTCGGCCTGCAGAGCATCATGCTGACCGGGGACAACCCCCGCGCCGCCGAGGCCATCGCCGGTGAACTTGGGATGGGCTGGCGCGCCGGCCTGTTGCCGGAGGGTAAGGTCGATGAAATTGCCAAGCTCGCCAGCTCGCAGAAAGTCGCGATGATCGGCGATGGCATCAACGATGCCCCGGCCATGAAGCGGGCCAGTATCGGCATCGCCATGGGGGGGGGCACCGACGTGGCACTGGAGACCGCCGATGCGGCGCTGACTCACAACCAGCTCGGCGGTATCGCCGCGATGATCCGCCTCTCCCGCTCGGCGCTGGCCAATATTCACCAGAATATCGCGCTGGCACTGGGACTGAAGGCCATCTTCCTGGTCACCAGTCTGCTCGGCATCACCGGCCTGTGGATTGCGGTGCTGGCCGATACCGGCGCCACCGCGCTGGTCACCGCCAACGCCCTGCGCCTGCTGCGCAAGCGTTAAGCCAGCCGACAGCATCCCAACCAAAAGTCGTCCCCCAACCGGGGCGGCTTTTCTTTTTCCTCTCATTTCTCTCACGGCACCCCGTAAAAGAAAAAGCGCGCCTGCCGGTCGGCAGTCGCGCTTTGCTTACTCTCTCGGATTATCCCACCCTTGGCGAGGTGGAATTCAACCCGGGGACGCCGAGCCATCCCCCGGGCTCAATGGGTTTACCTAGGGTGTTGCATCCGCCACGCTGACGCTCAGGGTCGGCTTCTCCTTGTCCATGGCGGTAAAGACAAACTTGTAGTTACCCGCCTTGCTCAGGGTCATACCGACGTCACTCCCCCCTTTGCACAGGGTAAGAGGGGCTGAAACGGTCAGCACATCGCTCGGCGCACACTTGCCGTAGTTGGCGATATTCCAGCTGGCATCGGCGATCTTCAGGGTGGTCTGACCCAATTGGCCATCGGTGACCGGCACGGTCAGCCCGTACATGTAGTTGCCATCAAAGCTCATCTGGTTAACCGCATCCCACTGCCCCAGGAAACCACGCACAAAAATGCCCGTGTTGCCAAACGGTGGCAGGGTGCTCAGGTCGGTTTTCTTGCCAAGCGGCAGACCCGCCCCCTGCGCACCGGACTGCGGCTTGACGAACACCGCGACCGACCAGGCTCCCAGCGTCAGGGTGCCGCCGCTGACAGCGGCATCGCGGGCGATGCTGTTGCCAGCGTGGTGAGCGGAGCTCAGTTGCAAACCGCTCAGGTCGATGGGCTGATCGTTGCCATCACGGAAGTCGCCGATGTTCTGGCTCTGGTTGGTGGCATTGATCATCACCACCAGACCGTCGATGGCCGGATCCAGATCCGCCCCTGCATTGACGCCGTCATCCACCGTCATCACGATGAGGCCGGGCACCTGAGCCGGGCCGGTATTGCGGAAATCGACCCGCTTGATCACCTCGGCACCGCTGCCAAGACGCAGCAAACGCGATGATTTGCGCAGCTCCACCAGCTCCTGATAGAAGCCAACCATGGTCTCCATGTCGGTGCCATTTGGCTTGCCGTTGAGCGTCAGCACCTGCTCGATCAGCGGATAGTTGTCGCCATCCTTATCCTTGCGCGGCAACCCCTTGTCGAAGTTGTTGTCGGCAAGGGTGTAGTCGACCTTGTTGTACCAGTCGCCCGAGTCGTAGCTGTCCCGCTCCATGGATTTGGATCGCAACAGCTCGACACCGGCGTGGGTGAAGGGGATACCCTGCCCCAGCATGGCGGTGGCGAGAGAGACCCCCTGCATCCGCACCAGATCGGCGCTGGCAGGCGCCTTGTAGATCAGGTTGTCGAACAGGGTCTGGTTGTCGTGCTTGTCGACATAGTTCTGCACCTCCCCCGGATCCTTGGCATAACCGGCGCTCTGGCCGTTGTAGTCAATCTCGGAGCCCTTCTTCGGCACCCCGTCCTTGTCGGTCAGGACGAAATCCCTGAGGTTGCCCGCCATGCCAAGACGCACCAGATCCGCCAGATGGAGTGCCTGATCCCTGGTCACCTTGTTCGTTTCATTGGGATAGACAAAAGCACCGTTGCCAAAGCCCTGGGTTTCGCGAATGGTATCGCCACCGTCGAACGGACTGCCGCCGCGCACCGCATCCCGCAAGCGGTCGGAGAAGGAGCCGATGCCAGTGCCTCCCAGATGCTTCTGGGTCGCCTGCACGAAGCGCTTGTCATCCTGTACCTCGCCGAAGTTCCACCCCTCGCCGTAGAAGTACATATCCGGGTTGACCTTTTTCACCGCGGCCAGCGCCTGCACCATCTGATCTTTCGGGTGGTGGCCCATCAGGTCGAAGCGGAAGGCATCGATCTTGTAGTCACGCGCCCAGGTGACCAGCGAGTCATCCATCAGCTTGGCGAACATGGCGTGTTCCGGCGCCGTGTTGGAGCAGCAGGTGGAGTTCTCGACCGAGCCGGTCTCCGGATTGAGGCGCTGATAGTACCAGGGCACTATCTTGTCGAGCACCGACTTGGGGCCAAGTCCGGATTCGTTGGTGTGGTTGTAGACCACGTCCATCACCACGTTCATGCCGATATTCTGTTTGATGGCCTTGACCATCTCGCGGAACTCAAGGATGCGCTGGGTGCCCTCGGCATTGGTGGCATAGGAGCCTTCCGGCGTAGTGTAGTGGTAGGGATCATAACCCCAGTTGAAGGAGTCGACGCCGCGCAGATAGCCGGAGAGCTCCTGCACCTGCGGGTTATCCTTGCTGTCGCCCGACTTGAGCGTATCCAGCACCTGGCCGACTGTCTGGCCGCCACCGCAGTAAGTGCCAAACTTGGACGTTTTCACATCTGGATTGACCTGGCAGAGCTTGCTGAAGTCATCGCTGATATTGGCCACCTTGGCCGGATCCTCGTTGACGGTAGCGATGTCGAACACCGGCAGCAGGTGCAGGTGGCTGACGCCGCTTTTTGCCAGCGCCTGCAGGTGGGCGACCGGCTTGGTGCCATTATCGGTCAGGCCGAGGAACTTGCCGCGGTGCTCCACCGGGGTGGAATCATCGTTGCCGGTGAGATCGCGGACATGGGCTTCATAGATGGTAATATCGGCTGGATTCTGCTGGCTGTGGGGCGCCTTCAGGCTATCCCACCCTTCCGGCTTGAGGGCCGGATCGTTGAGATCCACCACCTGACTGAACTCGGAGTTCATCGCGAGGCTCAGGGAGTAGGGGTCGGTCACCTCGTAGTGCTCGACTTTGCGGCTCAGCGGGTGGTACACCTCCATGTCGTAGCGGTAGAACTTACCGATCAGCTCGCTGCCCCCTTCGTAACTCCAGCTGCCGCTGGCGCTGTCAAAGGTCATAGCTACCTCGCCACTCTTCTGGTGACTGGCGTTGTAGAGGGCCAGCTTGACCGACTTGGCGGTCGGCGCCCAGAGGCGGAAGGTCACCCGGTTGCCCTCTACCACTGCACCATAGCTGAGCTTGGTCGCCTCTGGGGCATAGAGCGCATCGAGGGCGCCGGCGCTCTGCACCAAGGTGGCTCCTTGCAGGATACCGTCGGCATCGGTGCCGATAGCCACCAGTTCCCCCTTGAGCAGGGGCTTGAGATCCTTGCCTGCCGGCAGGGCAAAGGCAGCCGCATCCTTGAGGTGCGGATATTTGGCCTGCTGCTCGGCGCTCAGAGTGGTCGCGGTCAGGGTGATATAGGGGAAGTCAAATACCCCGGCAGCATTGGCCTTGATGGATCCCGTGTCGGTGTAATAGAGACGAACATGCGGCTTGTCCTTGCCCCCTTGCCAAATCAGGGTGTTGCCATCGATCAGATGAGCGCTGGCCCCTGCCACGCCAAACGCGGCGGTGAAGGCTTCGGCGCGGCTGCCAAACACCTCCTTCTTGCCCGCCACAATGGCCACGGTGCGATCCGGATGATCCTTGAAGATCACCTTCATATCGCTGCCGGTCAGGTTGGCCAGATCGCCGTTGCGAGCGATAAAGTTGATGCAACCTTCCAGCTTGCTGAGCGGCACCACCCAGGCCGGGCCAAAGCTGTCAGCCGCTGCCGGGCTCTTGCTCTTGTCATCCCAACCGCTGTTCAGGCCGCTCGCCTCGGTGGCAGAGCAGGCCTCGTTGTTCCAGAGATGGAGGCTGTAGCTGGCAAAGGGCCCTCGGGCACTTCTGGCCGCCGCTGTCTGGGTATCGACCAGGGCGATCACCGCCTGATTGTTACCGGCCATCAGCAGCTCTTTGGGGGGATCCATCTTGGGTAAACGGGCAACAGGCCCATCAGTCACTTCAGGTGTAGGCGGTGTAGGGGGGACGGGTTTCACACCGGAGGAGTCTGAGCTGTTGTCATTACAACCAGACAAAAGCATGAGCAGTGAGGCTGTTGCCAGCGCCACTTTGGTCTTTTTCATATCCATGATTTTTATAATTCCCGCTGTGTAGTTAGTCTCGATAATCGAGCACCCGGTCATTGCCAGGTGGTGCCATCTTAATCAGCGAAAATCGTTGCAAATGTGAGCAAGCAGGCAGAAAAGCCAAACTTTTTCAACAAGATAACGTTTTCAGATGGAAACTTGGATCCGGCTCACAGACCCCGCGGCAATTTGGCCTCATATCTGACTAACGGTGGTCACCGGGTCGGGAAAAGCAATTTTCGATCAAGTGGATAGAGAAGGAGCAGGTGATGAAAAGGATTGAGGAACAGGCGCAACGGCTGGATCTGGAGTACCAGGCGATCGGTCAGCTGTTCGACCAGTTTTGCCAGCAGGCTGGCACCCTGGCCGAGCAGTATCACTTCTTCAACTGGCCCGACTATGAGGACTCACCTCCCCTGAGCCGCGCCTTCACTCTGCTGGGAGAGCCCCGCGAGCTGCGGCTGCGCTGCCAGCCCGGCGAGCGCGGCGCCCTCAACGGTCTGCTCCAGGTGGTAGCCGAAGATGGCACCGTCGATGCGAGCCTTGGCTTTGGTGCCGACGGACAGCTGCTGCTGGAGTCAGGCAAACTGCTCGATAACCCACCACAACTGCTGCTTAAGCTGCTGCTGGGCGCGGTCTGGCAACACAAGCCGCAGGAGGAGATCTCCGGGCAGCCGCACTGACATCAGAGCGCCAAGGGCATTGAAACCAGGGGGGCCAAGGCCCCCTGTTTGCTTTTATTCGGTCGCAATCTCGATGGTCACGTGCACCAGCTCTTCATGGATGGCGAGCCGCTCGCGGATCTGGTTGGCCGACAGGGGCGCCATCATCAGCAGGGAGAGCACGCAGGCATACTGCTGCTGCCCCACTCGCCAGACGTGGAGATCACGGATCTCGGTCTGTGGCAGTTCGGCAATCACCTCGCGGATCTCCGCCACCAGCGGGGCATCCATCTCGGCATCCAGCAGCACCCGGCCGGAGTCGCGCAGCAGCCCCCATGCCCATACAGCGACCAGTCCGGCACCCACTATGCCCATCAGTGGATCGAGCCAGTCGGCCCCCCACAGCATGCCCCCCACCAGCGCCAGAATCGCCAGCACCGAGGTGGCTGCATCTGCCAGCACGTGGATGTAGGCGGCGCGCAAATTGAGATCCTGATGGCCGTGGTGATGATCGTGCGAGTGATCGTGGTCGTGATGATCATCATGGTGGCCATGCCCATGGCCGTGATGATGGTGGTGACCATGATCATCCTTGAGCAGCCAGGCACAGGCCAGATTCACCAGCAGGCCGACGATGGCGATGGCGATAGCCTGCTGGTAGTGGATCGGGCTGGGATCCAGCAGCCGGAACACTGATTCGAACAGCATCATGCCGGCCACCCCCACCAGCAAGAGAGCGCTGGTGAAGCCACCCAGCACCTCGATCTTCCAGGTGCCGAAGCTGAATCTATGGTCGCGGGCAAAGTGGCGGGCGGCGCGGTAGGCAAGCACCGAGAGACCGAGCGCCAGGGCGTGGGAGCTCATGTGCCAACCGTCGGCCAACAGCGCCATGGAGTTGTAGAACCAGCCGCCGCCGATCTCCGCCACCATCATGATGACAGTGAGCAGCACGGCCCAGCGAGTCTTCTGTTCGGCCAGCGGATTGCCTTCGTGCACGACGGGTTGGTGGCAGTGGGATGAGGCGAGGGATGACATGAATTTCTCCTGAGAACTACAATGCAATATACTATACCCCAGTATAGTTTTATTGATCGAGAGAATCCTGCATGTCACACACCATCCACGACAAGAAGAAGCTGCTGGCACGGGTGCGCCGCATCAAGGGACAGGCCGGGGCGCTGGAGAGTGCGCTGGAGCAGGAGAGCGAGTGCGCCGCCATCTTGCAGCAGATCGCGGCTATTCGCGGCGCCGTCAACGGCCTGATGCTGGAGGTGCTGGAGGGCCACATGCGTGAACATCTCGGCGCCGAAGAGGCGACCCCGGCCGAGCGGCTGGAGGATCTGGATCAGGTAGTGCGGGTCTTGCGATCCTATCTGAAATAAGGCCTGAGAATGGGGCTGCGGGCGACTCGCATCATCCCGTTTACACCAGACCAGTGTCAGCCCGCCAGCCCTGCCCCTTTCTGACTTGAGCCCTCGCCGGCTTTACGCCATGATGAGCGCCGATCATTGATCGCCATACCCTGGATTCCATTTCGCAAGGACCCCCCATGTTTGAACACGTCGATGCCTATGCTGGCGACCCCATCCTGACCCTGGTCGAGACCTTCCACAAAGACACCCGCGAGCAGAAGGTGAACCTGGGGATCGGCCTCTATTACGATGAGCAGGGCCGCATTCCGCTGTTGCCGTCGGTGCAGCAGGCCGAAGCCCAGCGCGCCGCCGCCCCGGCCCCGCGCCCCTACCAGCCGATGGAAGGCGCCGCCAACTACCGCACCGCGGTGCAGCACCTGCTGTTCGGTGCCGACCATGAAGCGGTCAAGGCGGGACGTATCGCCACCATCCAGACTATCGGTGGCTCAGGCGCGCTCAAGATCGGCGCCGACCTGCTCAAGCGCTACTTCCCGACCTCCGAGGTATGGGTCAGCAATCCGACCTGGGACAACCACAAGGCGATGTTCGAGGGAGCTGGCATCAAGGTGCACGACTACCCCTACTACGATGCGGCCAACGGCGGCGTGCAGTTCGATGCGATGATCGACTGCCTGAGCACCCTGCCGGCCAAGAGCATCGTGCTGCTGCACCCCTGCTGCCACAACCCGACCGGAGTGGATCTCTCCCGCGCCCAGTGGGATCGGGTGATTGCGCTGGTGGTCGAGAAGAACCTGATCCCCTTTATGGACATCGCCTATCAGGGCTTCGGTGATGGACTGGAAGAGGACGCCTACGCCATCCGCGCCATGGTGGCCGCCGGTGTCAGCTTCTTCGTCAGCAACTCCTTCTCCAAGAACCTCTCCTTCTACGGCGAGCGCTGTGGTGGCCTGTCGGTCATCTGCAAGGATGCCGAAGAGGCGAGCCGGGTGCTGGGCCAGATGAAGGCCACCGTGCGTCGCAACTACTCCAGCCCTCCCACCCACGGTGGCCAGATCACCGCGGCTGTGATGAGCCAGCCCGAGCTGCACGCCATGTGGGTCGATGAAGTGACCGAGATGCGCACCCGCATCAAGGCAATGCGCCAGAAGCTGTTCGAGGTGCTGAGCACCAAGGTACCGGGCCGTGATTTCAGCTACTTCATCAACCAGCGCGGCATGTTCAGCTACACCGGCTTCACCCCGGAGCAGGTAGATCGCCTGCGCGAGGAGTTCGCCGTCTATCTGGTGCGCTCCGGCCGCATGTGCGTGGCGGGCCTCAACAGCCGCAACGTCGACTACGTAGCCGACGCCATGGCCGCGGTGCTCAAGGGCTAATCCGCATCAGCCCCGCTTTGGCGGGGCTTTTGGTCTGTTTCATTCGCTTGTGGAATCTTTATGGATCTGATCGCACTCTCGAGATTGGGCGGTCGCCATCTGGTCACCCTGCACCTGCTGCTCGATAACCAGAGCGTCACCCGCACCGCCGAGCGGCTCTGCACCACCCCCTCTACCGTCAGCAAGACCCTCAACCAGCTGCGTGAACAGCTCGGCGATCAGCTGCTCTACCGCCAGGGCAACCAGCTGCTGCTGACCCCCTTTGCCGAACGGCTGGCCCCGACCCTGCACCGACTGGTGAGCGAGCTGAGCGGACTGACCCGCCAGAACGCCTTCGACCCCCAGCAGTGGCAAGGCACCTTGCGGCTGGGATTGCGCGAGAGTGTGATGAGCTGGCCGGTGGGGCCGATTTTGGGGCAGCTGATGAGAGAGGTGCCCGGCATGGTGCCGGAGATTTGGAACAAGGATGAGCAGGGGCTGGAGGCGCTGGCGGCGGGCAAGCTCGACTTCGTCATTCTGCCTCACGATCAGAGCCAGCCACTGCCGCGCCAGCAAGGACTGGTGTGGGAGACACTCCGGGAGGAGCAGCTGGTTTGCCTGCTGCGTAAGGATCATCCTGCGCTGGCACAGCCATGGGATCTCGATGCTTACCTGAGCTGGCGCCACATCGCCATCCGCGACAGCGAGCTGGCCAATCCCTTCTTCGAGCAGAGCCTGGCCCAGCAACAGGTACGCCGCCAGATTGGCGCCACCCTGCCCGATTTTGCCAGCGCCGCGGCCCTGCTACCTCACTGCGATCTCATCCTCACCGCCATCGGTGGCTGGGCGACACGCTTGGCCAGCCAGCAGGATCTGGCGATCAGGCCGGTCCCGTTCGATTACGGCAAGGTAAGCCACAGTCTGGTCTGGTATGGCCCGGCCGGCGATGGTTCGGCCCGCCACTGGTTCCGCCAGCGGATCCTGCAGCTGGGTCGGGAGTTGACGCCGCCCTGAACCGGGCGGCCCTGCCATCAGGGGCGTTTGGTGTAGATGGGGCTGGGGAAGTGGGAGACATTGTTGCCCAGCTCGGTAATGCGAGCCGCCCCCTGTTTTTGCACCTGATCGATGCGCAGCACCTGATGCATGGGGATCATGGTGTGGCGGACATCGGCAAATTCGTTTTTGAGCTTCTCGTGGCTGGGGTCGACGATAAGCGCCGTGTGGTTGTCCCACACGAAGTCGGCGATCTCGATAAAGCCGAACAGCTGACCCTGATTCACCTCGCGCACATACACTTCGTAGCGCTCGCTGTGGCAAATAAACTGAACCCGATATAACGCCTTGCTTTCACTCATGATTCTTTGTCATTGCGGGGAAGAGGATGGCCGATATTCTAGCCGCCCCAATCGCCCCCTCCAATAGACAGAAATCACAGTTGTCCGCTTTGGCGGCGCAGCCTGTCGTATTGTGGCATGACTCCGAAATCAGATTAGCGGCGGCAGCGTCACTGGCCCCAGCCCGGCCTCGCGCAGGCGGCTTGCCAGATGTTCCAGCTCATCACGGGTTGCCTCGGGCCAGCGGGTCGCGTCTCCCCTCACCCCGTGGTGGCGAAAACCGTTGAGCCGGATCGGCACAGCGCCGAGCTGGCGCAGAAACTCGGCGAGACCGCGATCGAGCTGCCCCTCTGCGTCCAGAAAATCGCTCCTGCCCGGCACATGGAGCAGCCGCAACTCGGCCAGCTTGCCGTGACTTGCCAGCAACCTGAGCGAAGCCAACACCCGCTCGCGGCCATAGCCGGTCAGGGAGAGGTGTACCGAGTCACGCCACCCCTTGAGGTCGATCATGGCACCGTCGAGCTGCGGCAGCAGCCGCTGCCAGCCTGTCTCCGCGAGCGAGCCATTGCTATCGAGCAGACAGCTGAGATGGGCCAGACCCGGCGCCTCCTTGATAGCGCGAAACAGAGCCGCCACAAAAGGAAGCCGGGTGGTCGCCTCACCGCCCGAGACGGTAATGCCGCTCAGCAGCGGGCCGTAGCGGCGCAGCAGGGCCAGCACGTCGGCCACCGTCATGGTAGTGGTTTTGGGATTGGCGCTGCGCGGGCAGGCCTCCAGACAGGCGTCGCAATCGGTACAGTGCGCCTCCTGCCAATGAACCTTGCCCTCGCTCATGGTGAGGGCGCCACTCGGGCAGACCGCAAGGCAGTCGCCGCAATCGTCGCACAGTCCGATAGTATGGGGATTGTGACAACCGGGGCAGCTGAAGTTGCACCCTTGCAGGAAGAGCACCAGCCGATTGCCCGGCCCATCAACACAGGAAAAAGGCAGCACCCTGCTCACCAGGGTGCTGCGCGTCAGCAGAGCTTCATCCATCGGACTCGGCTCAGTACTGGCAGATGGTCGACTCATTGGCCACCACTCGCGGTGCCCGCTGGCGAATGGCGGTCACTTCACTCGCCTCGGCACCAAGACAGGTGGTCTGCAACCGCGAGCCCTCCTCTGCAAAGCGGGCCACGTCGCTCTTGCGGATCATATAGCCGGTCACCCGAACCAGATCGCTGTCGGCCACGTTGGCGGTGAACTCGCGCATGCCGATGGCGAGCGCCCCCTTGCAGAGCTGCAGCAGCGCCTGCGGATTCTGGCGGATGGTGGGCTCTAGCGTCAGGATCTCGCTGATCCCCGAGTGGTAGTAGCCGTGGTGCGGCGCCAGCGCCAGCACATGACTGGCCGGATCCGGCTCCTGCCCGTAGGGAATCCGCACCCCCGGGGTCACCGCCACATCGATGCTGAGGCCACCCTGTGAGTGCAGCAGAGCGTGACCACCCCAGGCATGGGCCTGCGGCGTCGTAGTGACATATTCCGAAAGCTGGGCAGAGATGCGATAGCCAAGCTGATTTGCCTCTTCGTCGTGACCGTAGCGGCCCGGCAGATTCTCTTTATCCATCAAGATGTTGACCGCTTCCGCCATGCCATAGATGCCGAACATGGGGACGAAGCGATCCTCATCCAGAAGCCCCTCCTTGACCAGGAAGCTGTCGAAGAAACCGGACTCCTCGTGCAGGAAGGCGGCGCGCACCGCGATCAGCTGGGACGTGAGACGGCAGTAGTGGGGCAGCAGACAGCCGAGGAAGTCATCGATCCCCTGTGCCTGCTCGGCGACTCGCTTGAGGGAGATGCGCACCAGGGTGTTGGCGCCACCGGCCTGCGGCAGGGCGTTGTAGCAGCTGACGATGCCAAACCCACGCTGGTCGAAGGTATCGCGATGGATCGGGTAGTTGGCGATGTGCGGTTTGCTGCACTCGGCGATGTTCTTCACCGCCAGCAGCAGCAGATCGTCGGGAGTCTGCTCCGGATCGTGGAAGAAGGTGAGGTTGGGGGCCACCTGCTTGAGCTCGTTGTCGATGCGCAGGATCAGGCGGCAGATCCGGTTGTCATCGGGGCCGATGTTGACGTGCATGAAGGCGTCCGGCAGCACCCGGTCCAGATAGATCCAGAACCCTTTCAGCTTGCGGTAGAGAGTCTCGTCATCCAGCTCGCCGACAAAGGGAAGCAGCAGCTGATCGAGCCGTCCCAGCCAGACCGGCATGCCGGTGACGGAAGGAACATGGTGATAGAGGATGCGCAGGGCATCGAGCGCTTCATCGAAATCCCGCGGCGCTGCCAGCTCCAGCCAGGCTGAGCCCTGGGTCAGGAACTTCTCGTAGTCCGGCAGCACATAGCGCGGCTTGTAGAGGGCGTGGCCCTCGAACATGTCACAGACAAATCCCTGCGCCATCGCCTCGGCCACTGCGGCAGGCAGGTCGGGGTATGGCAGCGCATTCTCGGCGGCCAGCGCCAGCGCATGGCTCTTCTGGGCGGGAGAGAGATGGGGATCGCGCACGATGCGCTGGCAGGTTTCGGTCAAAGACATGGCAAGCTCCTTCACTGGCTGAGCCCATATCCTCACCTTTTGCAGGCTTTTTTGGAATTGACATTCATAACATGGTGGATGTCCATAAAAGACATCCGAAAGGCGGGATCACATCCGCTATAAACCAACGGGGCCCGCTCGATGGAGCGGGCCCCGTTCATCAATCAGGGTTCGATGATGATGGGCGTGCCGGGCTTGACGGCCTCCCACACCTCATCCAGATCGTGGTTGAGCATGGCGATACAGCCGTTGGTCCAGTTGGAGGGCTGCACCCTGCGGTTGCCAATGCTGTTGATCTGGCCGTGGATCATGATCATGCCACCCGGGTTCACCCCCTTCTCGTTGGCCGCCTTGATGTCGTCCAGATTGGGGTAGTTGATGTGGATCGCCTTGTAATAGCCGGAGTTGGTCTTCTTGTAGTCGAGGATGTAGCGACCTTCCGGTGTACGCTGATCCCCTTCCCGCTGCTTGTGACCCTTGGGCGCCGGGCCCAGCGCGATCCAGTAGCGTTTGACCTCTTTGCCATCCTTCATCAGGGTCAGGCTATAGGTGGACTTCTTGACCACCACCATGTCGGCAGACAGGGTGGCAAAACTCAATGCGGGCCACAGCCCCAGTAAACACAGTAATACGGCTCTCATTCCATCCCTCGACAAGCCTCTGATACGGGCTTTGGTGTTGCCAAATCATCTGAATAATCTTCGCCTGCTGGCGAGCGAGCGCCATGATATTGGATCGCCATCAATACTCAATATGCGCGATAAAACATATCTTGGCACCGGTTTCGCCTGCTCCCCTCACCAGTCGGTCAAACTTCAACAATTAATATTCAAAACAATAAGATAGCGTTAAACATCAGTTCTGGCGTATGACCTGATGATCGGCGATGATTACTTTTCAATCCATCGACAGGATCATGCCATGCGCTCTTCATGCCGCTTCGTCCACCTGCTGTTGTCACCCCTGCTGCTCTGGCTGCCCGCATCTCACGCAGCGGATGCGCTCTGGCTGCGTGACCCCGCCCTCTCCCCCGATGGCAAGCAGCTTGCCTTCACCTGGCAGGGACGGATCTTCATCACCAGCGCACAAGGGGGGCCGGCCAGTGCCCTTACCGGCAGTGACTACCTGAGCCAGCGCCCCATCTGGTCGCCAGATGGCAAGCAGATCGCCTTTGCCGCCAACCTCTATGGCAACGAGGATGTGTTCGTGGTGCCCGCCAGCGGCGGCAAGATGGTGCGGCTCACCCGCGACTCGCGCAACGACCTGCCGCAGGCGTTCAGCCCCGATGGCAAACAACTGCTGCTGAGCAGCCAGCGGCTGACCGACCCCAATGCCGATCACTTCGTGGCCGAAGGGGTGCAGGTCAGCGCCCTCTACTGGGCGCCGGTAACAAGAGGCAAGCTGCAGGCCGATCTGCCGCTGCCAGCGATCCTCGCTCGCCCGCACGGGCAGCAGCTCGCCTACCAGATGCCGTCGATGGAGCAACCCTTTCGCAAGCACCAGCACTCGTTCGCTGTGCCCCGTCTCTGGCTGTTTGATGGCAAGCAGCACAAGCAGCTGACCGAAGATCGAGTGGCGGCCACCGACCCGGTCTGGAGCGACAAGGGGGATACCCTCTTTTACCTGAGCGAGCGCAGCGGTGACTTCAACGTCTGGCGTCGTGATCTGGCCAGCGGCAATGAGCAGCAGCTCACCCACTACAAGGGCAATCCGGTGCGGGGGCTGAGCGCCTCGCGCAGCGGCGACCTGGTCTGGTCGTGGCTCGGGGAGCTCTACCGCCTCGATGCCGGCAGCACCGAGCCGCGCAAACTCGTCATCACGCCGCAGGTGGTGAGCGAGCCGGACGAGCAGAGCCAGTCCAACAATCAGGCTGACGAGATCCTGGTCAGCGAGGAGGGCAAGGAGCTGATCCTGGTGAGCGAGGGGAGCCTGTTCGCCGTCGATCCCGAGCGGGAGCGGGTACGCCAGCTCACCGACTCCCCCAGTGAGCAGTCCAGCCCGCTCTTTGCCGAGAAGGAGCGCTCGCTTATCTACCTCTCCGAGCAGGATGGGCCGGCCGCCCTCTATCGCCTGCGCAAAGCGGATCCGGATCGTCTCTTCAGCGATCCGGGCCCCTTGCAGGAGAGCCTGCTGCTGGCAATTCCCGGCAAGGGGATCAGCCGTCCGGTGCTATCTCCCGATGGCAAGCTACTCGCCTTCGTGGTCGATGGTCAGGCCATCCATCTGCTCGATCTGGCGAGCAACAAAGAGCGCGAGCTGGTTCCCGCCAGCTTCAACCCCTCGCGCCACGAGGTGATGCTCGCCTTTGCTCCCGACTCCCGCCATCTGGCGCTCACCTTCCGTCCCGACTCGGCCCAGCAGGAGATCGCCGTGCTCGATACGGCCGATGCCAAAGCCAAACCGGTTAACATCAGCCTCAACGGCTATCAGGATGGGGCACCGTCCTGGAGTCAGGATGGCGGCATCCTCTACTGGCAATCGACCCGCTATGGTGTGCTGGATGCCGATGGTGAACCCCTTGGCAGCAACCTGCTCGGCATCTACAGCAGCCGGGCGGCCAAGGCGGACTTTCTGGCCGAAGTGGCACCGCCCAAGGAGGGGTATGGCTTCGAGACCGCTCGCCTCTCCCATCGGGAGGCGCTGCAACTCTTCCCCAGCGGCACGCTGCTCGCCAGCCGGGTCATTCACGACCAGCTCGTCTATCTGGTGGAAGAGGGGGGCCCCAACAACGAGAGCGAGATCAAGGGTTACGCGCTCGACCTGCGCAAGGGGGAGACCCGCCAGCTGTTTGGCGATCAACCGGGGCCGGCCATGGCCACCCTCAATCGGGAGGCGACCCTGGCCACTCTGGTGCGGGACGGAGAGATCACCCGCATTAACCTCGACTCCGGCGAGGCGCTCAGCTCCACTTTCGAGCTGGTGCAGAGCAGGGGCCAGCACGCCCGGATGGTGGCCGCCTTTGACCAGATCGCCCGCCTCACCCGGGACGAGTTCTATCGCGACGACATGAACGGAGTGGACTGGAACAGCTATGTCGCCACCTATCGCCGGCTGCTTGCCGGCATCAACAACGGCCGCGACTTCGGTGACCTGCTGGCGGAGCTGGCGGGCGAGCTGAACGTCTCCCACACCTGGGGCTATGGCCCCACCCGCTATCCCGACATGGCGGATGAGACCGCCAGTCTCGGGGGCTACTGGCAGGATGGCAAAGAGGGGGTAGTGCTGACCCATCTGCTGCCCGGCGGGCCGCTGGATCAGGAGAGCGACATCGCTGCCGGTGCCCGCCTGCTCGCCATCAACGGCAATCCGGTCGCCACCCGGACAGAGCTCGATCGCGCCCTCAACCACAAGGCCGGAGCACGGCTTGCCCTCACCTTCCAGCAGGTGGGGAGCAAAGAGCCGGACGAGGTGGAGGTGACCGCCATCGATCAGCAGCAGGAGTACCGGCTGCAGCTCGACAGCTGGATCGCCAAGCGGCGGGATCTGGTGGCCAAGCTGAGCAAGGGCCGGGTCGGCTACGTCTATCTGCCGGAGATGAACAGCACCGTCTATGAGGAGCTGGTGTCGGAGGCACTCGGCCGCTTGCGCAGCAGCGAGGCGCTCATCGTCGACGTGCGCTTCAACAAGGGGGGCTATCTGGCCAATACCCTGATTGGCTTCCTCTCCGGCAGCAGCAGCGCGCACGGCATGGCCATCTCGGATCCCAAGGCGGGACAAGGGGCCAGCGATGCCGCGACCCGTCAATGGACCAAACCCTCGGTGGTACTGGTCAACGCCGGCAGCTACTCGGAGGGCTCCGCCTTCCCCGAGTACTACCGCGCGCTCAAGATTGGTCCCATCGTCGGCGAGCCGGTGCCCGGCACCGGCACCATGGTCTATGGCCATACTTCCCGTCTCGTGCCCGGCCTCTCCTACGGCATTCCGACTCTGGGGCTGCGCAAACCGGATGGCACCTTCTACGAGAATCAGGAGCTGATCCCGGATCTGCAGGTGCCCCTCACCCCGGCCGATATGCTGGCCGGGCGGGATCCGCAACTGGAGGCCGCGGTACAGGCCGCCCTCAAGCAGCTGCCCGCCAGCGCCAAATAACGGCGCCCATCAAGCTCAACGAAAGCGAAACAGCTCGCGATGCAGATGCCCGCCCGGCAACAGCCGGGTCAGGGCATCTGCCATCCCCTCCGGCCCGCAAAACCACACCTGCGCAGGCGCATCCTGCGCGATGCGAGTCAGATCCAGCCGCCCGGCCGCCTTGTCCAGATGCAGCTGATAGCGCACGCCGGTGCGATGACAGAGCTCGGCCAACCGCTGGTGGTAGACGGCGCCCGCCAGATCCGGCGCACACTGGATCAGGGTGATCCCCTCGCAGCGCTCGCCACGGGCAGCCAGCCCCTCCAGCCAGGCCACAAACGGCGTGATACCGATCCCGGCCCCCAGCCAGAGGGCTCGCCCTCCCCCTTGCGGGGCGACAAAAGCGCCATAGGGGCCGGTCACCACCACCGCATCCCCGGCGCGCGCCTCTGCCACCAACTGGCGGGTATGATCCCCGAGCGCCCGCACCGCGATCACCAGCTGGCGCCGATCCGCCGACACCCGCACCAGAGTAAAGGGGTGCGGCCCCTCCTTGGCGTCAAATTCGAAAAAGGCAAACTGACCCGGGCGGTAATGGGCGAGCGGCCGCTCCAGCTGCATGGTCAGCTCGCAGGTCTGATCCGCCAATGTGCGCACCGCAACGACCCGGCCGGGATGGCGCTTGCGCGCCCCCACTTGCCCCAGCAGGGAGTAGAGGGCCCCGATAGCGCCGATCCCGCCGATCAACCAGATCGCTACCCCAACCGGCGTCATGGCCCCCACCTGAGGCAGCAGGCAGAGCCCGTGGCCCCACCCCGCCAGATAGATGAGCGGTGCCAACCGGTGGATCAGCCGAAAGCGACCATAACTCACCAGCGCCAGCAAGCTCACCACCACCAGCGCAATCAGCAGATAGAAACTCCACTCCCCCAGGGTATTGCCAAGGGCATGGAGCGAGATGCCATTGCCTGCTCCTGCACCAGCGGCGGCAGCACTGGCCCCACGCCTTGCGGGGCGGCTCAGCCAACCCGCCGAGACCGCCCACTTGGGCGCCTCTACCAGCAGCCAGTGAGCGGTCAGTGCCAATGCGCCGCCGATGGCCGTCTGGCGGTGCAATCGCAACATCCGGTCCAGACCGCCACACCACACCTCCAGCCGCGGCAGGCGCAACGCCAGCAACAGCGAAATGGCCATATAGGCCATCCCCAGCAGGCCCGTCAGCAGCAACATCTCATGGCGCCAGGGCCACACCCCGTTCGCGTCCCCCGCATAACCCAGCCACCAGACTCCAACCGCCAGCAGCGGCAACAGCCACCACACCCGTTTACCCGTCATAACATGCTCCCTGGTTCCATCGCGGCAGGGCCTCGCCCCTGCTCATGGCACCATTGCACACCCGTCCGGTCACAAGACTTTGCCAGAGGGGGAAGCTTCTGTGGCAATGTGTGACAAACGGAAACAAAAGAGGGGCCGACTGGCCCCTCGTGATCAGCCTTGTTGGCTCGCCCCTCTTCACAGGAGATGGCGCAAAATCCACCTCTGCCGTGATTGACGACCCGCCTGAAAAAGGAATCAAATGGGGACGATATATATCTGCGGCGGAAAACCTGCCGCCCACTCCCCCGGACCAGGAGCCCCCCTTGCTTTCATCCACCGAACAACGCTACTGCCCGAGTTGTCAGCGCGAGACCAACCATGTCGTGGTGCTGGTCGACAAATCCTTTGGCAAGCAGCTGACACCGGAGCAAAAGCGCAAAGCCTTTATCAAGGACTTCATTACCGGCTGGGCCGCCGGCCCCTTTCTGGCCAACATGGATCGCTTTGAACGCCACGTCATCTGTGAAAATTGTGGAAAAAAGGTCATCGATGAGTAGTGAACAATGAGCAAAAAGAATGGCAGGAAGGTTGCCCCGCCTGCCAATTGCCGTATCAAAGCAAGTTAACGCCTATTAGATTGCTCACTGCACGCAGCTCCGCCCCTCCCCGACATCCCCCGCAAAGTAGTGCCGGGCAATCCACGCCTCGAAATCGGCCAGCATGCGGGTTTCCGACTCGCTGTTGTCGGCGATAAGCTCGGCGCCGTGTACCACCCTGATATGGGCGTCGAGCGGGCTTCCCTCACCCGCCGCGGGGCGCTGCTGCGCGGCGACCATGCAGGCTTGCGCCAGTTGCCACGCCTCGGCGGCGCTCAGGTTGCACGCCTCGGCCAGCGGCACGGCACTGAAGCCTTCACCGGTCAGGCTGCGCAAAGTCTCATCGTGAGTCATGCCGTTGCCCGGCCCCCAGTAGTGGGCAGCCAGATCCGGCCCGATGCGCGGGTTGTCGGTAAGGTAGCCATCGCGCTTGAGGAAGTAAGCGCGGGTCTGCTCCACCGCCATCAGCGCCAGCAGGTAGCCGTGATAGGCGCAGGCCGACTCCTGATTAAGGAGGTGCGGAATGGCCAGCAACGGGCGCGGGCTCTCGACCCCGAGGATCTTGCGCTCCCACTTGCGGGCCAGTGCCAGCACCGCCTCGGGAGTGCGTTCAGCCTCATCCATGGCGTAGAGATCCCGCTCGAAGTAGGCCACCAGCGCGATCTGGCGTTCGTTAAAAGCGCGAAACGGCTGACGCGCTTCGATCATCTCCTTGATAAGCGCATCGGGGATCGCCTCTCCTGCCGCATTTCTGGCGTAGCGTTTGAGCCAGTCGGCATCGTCCAGCAGGCTGTCGCAGAACATCGACTGGGTCTCGGCATAAGCCATGGAGGTGGGCGGAAACTCCTGTGAGAAGCAGGGGGCATTGCCGGTGACATTGGCAAAGTGCGCGGCGTGGCCCCCCTCGTGGAACAGGGTGTTGAGGCCACTCCAGCCGCTGCCCACCTGCGCCGGATCGGCCAGGCTGGTAAAATTGACCACAGCCGGCACCCACTCCCCCTGCAGGAAGAAGCTCGGCACCGGGCCGTGGCAGAAGCCGTTCTCGTATTTCCCCTCCCGGGTCAGCAAATCCAGGGTGAGGGTCGCACCACGATACTGGATGCCGAGCCGGCGGAAACTCTCGACCCAGTCCCGCAGCGCCCGCGAGAAGGGCACATAGGGGTCGAGCTGGCGGGTCACGTCGCCACTGACGAAGTAACGCAGGTTGTGGGACAACAGGGCCGCCTCCCCTTTGGCCGCTTTCAGTTCGACCAGACTCTGCTGCAGCCGGACGTCGGTACGGGCGATGAAGTCATCAAGGATGGCGAACAGCTGATCCGGGCTCATCTGTTCGTTCTTGCGCACCTTGTAGGCGAAATAGTCGCGATAGCCCATGGCGCGGGCAAAGCGGTTGCGCAGCGCCACCACCTCGAGAAAACCGTTGCCGACCACCCACTGCTCAAGGGTGTGGAACATGGCGATGGCGCTTTGGCGCACCGCCTCGTTCGGGCTGGCTGCCAGCGAGGTGCTGGCGGCGGGCAGGCTGCCTGCGACCTGCTGGCCCTGCTCATCCAGCAGGGTCAGTTTCAGACCTTTGCGGCGGGCAAACAGGTCCGCCTCGGCAGCTACCAGCTGATCCATCAGGGCGGCGGCAGCGGGATCCTCGATGACGTTGCACTCGAAGAAGGCGATCCAGCCCGCCAGACCCCGTTTTAACTCCTCATCTTCGGCAAGGGCGTGCATCTTGCGCAGTTCCGGCAACCGCTCCGGATTGGCGCAAAAAGCCTTGTAGGCCTGCTCGGCTGCGGTAAATCCTGCCTGATCGTCGCTGGTGCCCATGTAGGTGGCCCAGAACAGATCCTCCTTGCGTCTGTGAACCTGCAGATAGGCGCGATTGAGCTGGTCAAAATACTCTCTGGCAATCGAACTCATAAATTCCCTCTTGTCGCAGGAGCGCTCCGGATGGCCCCTGTTTTTGTTGGTGAAATGCCAAGCTATTCACATTTTTCGGCAAATCGTGCGAAGAAACCCTTTTCAATGTGCTACCCGAAAGCGGGCTGTAACCTCTGCTGACTATACTGATGTTAAAACGCTCATTTAAACAGGCTCGCCAAGCCACTGAAAGTAAATGAATTGTTAAATGAGACGTTCAGCAAGAGAGATAGAGGCTACCGCTGTATCGAGCCACCATAACATCAACGGGATAACGAGGGGTTAGTCATGTTCAAGCTCGGTGATATCACCGTGAGCCGCAAATTGATCTTGCTGCTCACGGTTGCGTTTGTCGGTTTCGTGTCACTGCTGCTCATCTCCGCCAACGCACTCCAGCGCAATCTGATGAGTGAACGGGAAGCGCGACTCAATGCCGTGCTGGGACAGGCCATGAGCCAGATCCAGTTTCTGGCCAGCACCCTGCCGGCAGAGCAGGCGCAGCAGGAGGCGCGCAAGCTGCTGACCAATATGCGCTTTGATGGCAACAACTATTTGTTCGTCATCGACGAGAGCCGCAAGATGCTGGTACATCCCATCCGGCCCGAACTGGTCGGCCAGACCATGGGAGAGGGTTCGGGTGCCACCGCAGGGCAGTTCTGGTTCCAGATGGTCGATATCGCCCGTGGCGGCAAGCAGGGAACCCTGCAATACATCTGGACCGGCCCGTCTGGGGAAACCGCTGACAAGCTCTCCATGGTCTCTGGCTATCAACCCTGGGGCTGGATCCTCGGCACCGGTATGCTGCTGCAGGACATCCACCAGACCATCTGGGCCCAATACATGAAGATGGGCAGCGCCACCGCCATCGTCATTGTGCTGATGGGGCTGCTGGGCTGGCGCATCACCCACTCCATCGTCTCCCCGCTCAACCAGATCAACCACGCCATGCAGCGGGTCGCCAGGGGCGATCTGGTGGTCACTATTCCGGTGCAGGGCAAGGATGAGCTGGGCATGGTGGCAAGCTGCACCAACCAGAGTCTCGATGCCATCCGCCACGCGCTGCTGGAGGCAAGTCAGGGGGCCCGCAACGTGGCCGATGCCGCCCTGCGCATTGCCGCCTCCGCCGAGCAGACCAATCAGGCGGTCACCAACCAGCGGGATCAGCTGGCCCAACTCGCTACCGCCATGAACGAGATGAGTACCACCATCTCTGACGTAGCGGGTCATGCCGAGAACACGGCGCGCGATACCCAGGAGGCGACCGGCGAGGCTGGCCTCGGCAACCGGGATGTGCACGCTAGCGTGAACGGCATCAAGGCGCTCGCCAGCGAAGTGGAGCAGGCGACCCAACAGGTCAATCAGCTGAAAGAGGGAGTCATGCAGATCGGCGAGGTGACGGCGGTCATCAGTGCCATCTCGGATCAGACCAACCTGCTGGCTCTCAACGCCGCCATCGAGGCAGCCCGCGCCGGCGAGCAGGGCCGCGGTTTTGCCGTGGTGGCCGACGAGGTGCGCCAACTGGCCAGCCGCACTCGCCAGTCCACCGAGGAGATCCAGAGCACCATTGCCCAGCTGCAACAACGGGCCGTCAGTGCAGCCAATGCTATGGATGCCAGCCGCAAGCTGGCGGAGAGCAGCGTCGATCAATCCCAGCAGGCGGGCCAGGATCTCACCCTGATCGTCAACCACATCCAGCATGTGAGCGACATGGCAACCCAGATCGCCACCGCCGCCGAGCAGCAGAGCATGGTGGCCGAGGATATGAACCGCAACGTCAGCGGCATCAACGACTCGGCGCTGGAGATGTCCCAGTCCGCCTCGCAACTGGCGCAGGAGAGCGAACTGCTGGCCGGCCTCTCCCGCAGCCTTGATGAGCGGCTTGCGGTGTTCAAACTGGGCAAGGAGTCAGCTGCAGCGCCAATGATGGCTCCTGTGTCTCCCCCCTCCGGAGAGCAGCGCGCCCCTCATTGATGGCGTCAACCCGTGTCGCCTTGTCACCCGACCTGCCAGCCAAGCTGGCAGGTTTTTTTATGCCGCCAACACGCAATCAGCATGCACTTTATCGGCATATTCAACGGTATTCGACGCCATTCACAAATGAGAGAACAATTTAAAAACAGTCAGTTAGAATGATTTGTGCGTCGCTGAACGATGTATTTAAACATTTAACTTCAAATAATTAATCAAGGCGGTGCACAATACTGATGGCCGAACATTTGGCCCATCACTAACCATCTAGTCATTTGGCAAACTGACCGAAAGGTCGGGACGCAAAGCCTCCGGTCTACAGACGTTTTGTCCAGGATAGCGGGGTTGCCACACGCAAGTGTGCATCGGGGAACTCCCCGGCCAACTGACTGCCCACATCTATCGAACAGAGGAATGTATGGCAGCAAAAATCCAACTCAATCACATCGCAGCGATGCTGGCCCTGCTGGCCAGCGGCAGCGCCCTGGCCCACGGCTACATCAGCCAGCCCGAGAGCCGCAACTACCTGTGCAAGACCGGTGGCAACAGCCAGTGTGGCGGCGTGCAGTGGGAGCCCCAGAGCGTGGAGGGGCCATCAGGCTTCCCGCAAACCGGCCCGCAGGATGGACAAATCGCCTCGGCGGGCAGCCCGCGCTGGAGCGAACTGAACATCCAGACCAGCGACCGCTGGACCAAGCGTGAAGTACAGCCCGGCCCCTTCGCCATCAGCTGGACCTTCACTGCCAACCACGTCACCCGCAACTGGCGCTACTACCTCACCAAGCAGGACTGGAACCCCAACCAGCCGCTCACCCGCGCCTCGTTCGACTTGACCCCCTTCTGCGTCATCGACGGCAACATGGTGCAGCCGCCCAAGCAGGTGACCCACAACTGTGTCCTGCCGGAGCGCACCGGTTATCAGGTGATCCTCGGCGTGTGGGAAGTGGGCGACACCAGCAACAGCTTCTACAACATCATCGATGCCAAGTTCAAAGATGGTAGCCAGCCGCCGCTGGAGTGGAGCCAGGCAGGCACCATCTACCCCTCCATCGATCTCGCAGTGGGTGACAAGGCGATGACCCGGGTATTCGATGCCAACGGCGAGCGCCCCGATCTGCAGACCATGCTGACCATCACCACCGCCGAGCAGGGCCAGAAGAACAGCTGGGCTCATGCCCTCGCCAGCAAGATCAACGCCGAGCAGAGCCTGATCCGCGCCGGTCAGCAAGGAGCCGATGGCCAGTTCAATCCGGTCTACGGTATGAACCCCGTCTATCTGAAGCGAAACAGCAAGCTGGAACGAGTCGAGATTGACCTGCAACAGCTGCAACCGCCAGTGGTGGACAGCATCAGCGTCAGCGGTCTGGCCAGCGACTATGTGCTGGACAACGGCAAGACAACCCTCGATTTCACCGTCACCGCACAAGGCGATCTGGCCGTCACCAACACCCTCTATGACCACGGCGGCGTCGCCAAGGGTGAAAGCAGTGCCGACATCAAGGACAGCAGCCACACCTTTACCATGGCGCTGGAAGGGCTCAAGGCAGGTCACCACCAGCTGGTGATCAAGGGCACCCCGAAAGCGGGTGGCGAGACCATCCAGCAGACCATGGATCTGATGTTCAAGGAGCAGAGCAGCGGCGAATACGACTTCGTCTTCCCGAACACGCTCAAATCCTATGCCGCCGGCACCAAGGTGCAGCAGCCGAAAAATGGCAAGGTCTATCAGTGCAAACCCTTCCCCTACAGCGGCTACTGCCAGCAGTGGACCACCACCGCCACCCAGTACGAGCCGGGCATCGGCTCCCACTGGCAGATGGCGTGGGATGAAGTGCACTAACCCACGCTTGGGCACATAAAAAAAGGCGTCCTCTCTAGCAGGGGACGCCCGGAAAAATCAAACCTTGCGGTTTGCATACCAACGGAACCAAGACCTCACTCTTCACTTACTTCACACACTCAACACACTCTTCAAAACAGGGCTTGTCCATTAACCCTGCCATTTTCCTCCTTCGACGATCACATCATTCGGATCGGTATCAGGGCTCAGCTTGTCACGCACATACTGGTCATAGAGTTTCAGCAGGTACTTCTCTTCCCCCAGCTTGGCGAGACGGTCGTTGACCCAGTCACGCAACTCGATATTGCCCTTCTTCACCGCCGGGGCGATGGGATCTTCCGAGCCCAGTTTTTCGGGCAGTACCCGATAGCCCGGGTTCTCCTTGGCCCAGCTGAACAGCACCAGATTGTCCTGGGCGTAGGCATCGCCACGACCTTGGGCCAGCGCCTGCAAAGATTCGGTGTTCTTCTCGAACTTGAGCACCTTCCACTCCGGGTGGTTGCGGGTCAGCCAGATATCGGCTGTGGTGCCGGTGGTCACGATCAGGGTCTTGCTGGCCAGATCATCGAGCTTCTTGGCCGGACTCCCTTCCGGCACCAGCACCTGTACCGCCACTCGCAGGTTCGGGTTGGTGAAATCCACCACCTCGCGCCGCTCCGGGGTCACCGTCATATTGGCGAGGATCAGATCCACCTTGTCGCTCTGCAGGAAGGGGATGCGGCTGGCTGGCTCCACCGCCACGAACTCGATCTTGTTCTCGTCCCCCAGCAGATCCTTGGCGAAGCGGCGGCCGAGATCGGTGTCAAAACCGACGTAGTTCCCCTTCTCGTCCACGTAGCCAAACGGCGGCTTATCGGTGAAGACGCCGACGATGAGCTTGTCCCGCGCCTTGATCTTGTCGAGGGAACCGTCCGCCGCATGGGCGGCGCCACTGGCAATACCCAGTCCCAATAAGGCACTAAGCAGAACCGAGGTGATTTTTTTCATGCTGACTCCTTTCGTTTGATGACATTTGTATAAGAAAACTTGGCGAGGAACTGGCGCGCACGCTGGCTCCTGGGATTGTCGAAAAATTGGTGAGGTGCTGCCTGCTCCAGAATGTGGCCGCCATCCATGAAGACGATGCGATCCGCCACCGCCCGGGCGAAGGCCAGCTCGTGGGTGACGATAAGCAGGGTCATGCCGCTGCCGGCGAGATCGCGGATCACCTCCAGCACCTCCTGCACCATCTCGGGATCCAGCGCAGCGGTCACCTCGTCAAACAGCATCACCTGCGGGTTCATGCACAGCGCCCGCACGATGGCGATGCGCTGCTGCTGGCCGCCGGAAAGCTGGCGCGGATAGTCATGGCGCCGCTCCCACAGGCCGATGCGGGTCAGCAGCTGCTCGGCTTGCAGCAGCGCCTCTGCCCGCTCCCGCTTTTGCACCTGCAGGGGGCCAAGCAGCACGTTTTCCAGCACCGTCAGGTTGGGGAAGAGGTGATAGCTCTGGAACACCATGCCGATCCGCTGGCGCACCCGCTGCCAGTCGGTGGCACCATCCAGCAGCACACCATCGAAGCGGATCTCGCCCCCCTGAATGGGCTCGAGCCCGTTGAGAGTGCGCAGCAAGGTGCTCTTGCCACAACCGCTCGGCCCCAAGATGACGATCACCTCCCCGGCGCGCACGCTGAGGCTGATCCGATCCAGCACCAGATTCGGGCCGAACTGTTTACTGACAGAACCGAGTTCAAGCAGAGGTGTCATACTGCATTACCCCATTGTTGCTCCAGCCGGCGCGAGGCGAGCGAGAGCGGATAGCAGACCAGAAAAAAGAACAGAAACAGCAGACCGTAAATAAGCAGCGAGCCATAGGTGCGCTCGATGATCTGCTGGCCCACCTTGATCACCTCCACCACCCCGATCAGCACCGCCAGCGAACTGGTCTTGATGATGCGGGTGTAGATGTTGATGGTCGGTGGCGTCAGCCGCTGCAACGCCTGCGGCAGCAACACATGGCGATAGAGCTGCCAGGTCGAGAGCCCGAGCGCCAAGCCGGCCTCCTGCTGACCACGGGCGAGGGAGTTCAGGCCACCGCGCACCACCTCTCCCACCTCGCTGGCGCCCCAGAGGGCGAGTACCAGCACAGCGCACCAGAAGGCCGGAATATCGAGGCCGAAAAAGATCGGCAACCCGAAGAAAAAGAGATAGAGCCACACCAGTACCGGCACCACCCGAAACAGCTCGAGATAAAGCCGCAGCAGCCCCCGAACCAACCGGCCGCCCTGTTGTGCCAACACGCCGTAAGCGACACCGCCGAGGGTGGCAAACAGGATGGCCAGCAGCGAGATGGCGAGGGTCTGACCCGCGCCCACCGCCAGCAGTGGCAGCGCCTGCGTCAGCTGTTCAGAAATTTCACTGGCCATATTGAGCCCTCCTTTCCTGCTTCTTGGTGACGAGAGAGGGTGGCAGCTGGAAGATAAGTGCCCACATCGGGATCCTCGCCTGCATCAGCGATTCAGTGACCGAACTGACCATGTTGCAGCCTCTTTTCAACGACTCGCAGAGCGAGAGAGAGCGGCAGAAAGATCAGCACGCACATCAAGGTCAGCACCGCCAGCATCTCGTAGGTCTTGTAGTAGAGGGCGATGTAATTCTTGGTGGTGTAGAGCAGCTCTGGCACCGCCACCGCCGAAGCCACGGTTGTCTCTTTGAGCAGAAAGATGAAGTTGGCAAACAGCGCGGGCAGGCTGGCGAGCCAGGCCTGGGGCAACTGCACGTGGCGCAGCAGTTGCCAGCGAGAAAGCCCGATGGCCCTGCCAGCCTCCAGCTGACTGGCGGGCACCGCCTGAATGCCTGCACGCAGCGCCTCGGTCAGATAACCACCACCGAGGAAGGTCATGGCAATCACCGCAGTGGTAAACCCGGAGAGCGACAAACCGAGCGCGGGCAGCCCGAAATAGAGGAAGAAGAGCTGGATCAGCAGCGGCGTGTTGCGGGCCAGCTCGACATATCCGCGGATCAGTGCGCTGAGCGGCCGCTTGTGCAGGCTCAGCAGGGCGACGTTGAGCAGGGCGACCGCCAGCGAAGTGAGGATCACTATGGCTCCCAGCTGCAAGGTAACCCAGACAGCCTTGCCGAAGGCGGGCAGCGTCGTAAGGATAAAGGGCAGATCCAGATTCATGCCGGGATCCTCCCGTCACGCTGCAGACGCTGGGGCAGCACAGTGATCGCATCCGGGTACTTGATGCCGGCACCGGTATTGAGCACGACAACCTGCTCCTGCTCCTGCTCCCGGATCCAGCCCGCCTCGCGCAGTTGACGAGCGGCAGCAAACGCGGCGGCCCCTTCCGGGCAGACAAAGCTCCCTTCGCGAGAAGCAAGCAAGCGGATCTCGCTCTGGATCGCCTTGTCATCCACTGCGATGGCGCAACCCTCGGTGCGATAGAGTGCGTCCAGCACCAGAAAATCCCCCAACGCTTTGGGTACATTGATGCCGAACGCCAGCGTCCGGGAGTCGGGCCAGAAGCTCGACTCGGCGGCTCTCTGTTGCCACGCCTGTACGATGGGAGCGCAACCGCTCGCCTGCACGGCCACCAGCCGGGGCAGCTCACCCTTGACCCAGCCCAGCTCCTGCAGCTCGCGCAGCCCCTTGTAGATACCGATAAGGCCGACCCCGCCACCGGTGGGATAGATGATCACATCCGGCAGGGTCCAGCCCAGCTGTTCGGCAATCTCCAGCCCCATGGTCTTCTTGCCCTCTATCCGGTAGGGCTCCTTCAGGGTTGAGGCATCAAACAGGGCGTGCTCCGCCACCGCCTGTGCCACCTGGCGACCGGCATCGCTGATCAGGCCATCCACCAGATAGAGACGGGAACCGGCGAGGGAGGTCTCCAGTCGGGTGATGGCGGGAGCTACCTGCGGCATGACGATGGTACTGCGCAGTCCGGCGCGGGCACCGTAGAGCGCCCATGCAGCCCCTGCGTTGCCGTTGGTCGGCATGGCGAAGTGGGTGACGCCGAGTTCACGCGCGCGGGAGATACCCACAGCTGCGCCACGAGCCTTGAAGGAGCCGGTGGGGATGACGCTCTCGTCTTTCATCCAGAGATCCGGAATACCGATCTGCTTGCCCAGCGTGGGCAGCCGTAGCAACGGGGTAAGCCCCTCACCCAACGTCACAACGTGGGCGGGATCCCGCACCGGCAGCAACTCGTGATAACGCCACAGGCTGGCCGGGCGACCCGACAATGCCGCCGGGTGCCAGGCTCGCTTCAGCGCATCGAGATCGTAGCTGGCCAGCAGTGGTGCACCTGCCCGGCTCAGTTGCCAGGGCTGGTCGGCATCATGGATCTCGCCACTCTTGCTGCAACGCAGATGTGATAGGTAGCTATACGGCATGCTTTATCCTGAATGGATCGACTTTGGTCAGTCACTTATTCCATCCTGCAATCCAAGTACCGGATAACAAACAAAATTAACTGGCAAACCTAAGTGAAAAAATTCATATGAAGCCGTCTGTTTTCGCTGACAATCTCATCTGCCAGCAATAAAGAAGGGGAGCCAATGGCTCCCCTTCTGGTCTTCTCTTCCGATTCAAATCTGGAAGTCGATGGCAGGCTCGCTGCCCATGGCGCGGGCCTGAATATCCGCCAGCGCCAGCTCAGGGTTGCAGAGCTGGATAAACTGCCAGGCAAAGTTGTGCTGGAACTGCCCCTGCTTGAGGCCAATCCAGGCGGTGTGGGGGGCAAACAGATGGCTGCCATCGAGCTGTATCAGCCCCTGATCGCGCTGCGCGTCGAACGCCATGTCGGCCAGTATGCCGACCCCCATCTCCAGCTCGACATAGGTCTTGATGACATCGGAGTCCTGCGCCGTCAGCAAGATCTGCGGTTCAATGCCAGCCGCAGCAAAGGCTTCATCCACCCGCACCCGCCCGGTCAACCCGGCTTGATAGGTGACGATGGGCCAGTTGGCCAGCGCCGCCAGCGTCAGATCCCGCTCGCCTGCCAGCGGATGTTGCTCGGGCACCACGATGTTGTGGTGCCAGCGGTAGTAGGGGAATGCCACCACCCCTTCGCTCTTGTCGAGCTGCTCGCTGCTGATGCCGATATCCACCTCGCCGGTCTGCACCAGCCGCACTATCTCCTCCGGGCTGCCCTGACGCAGCTCCAGCTGTACCAGCGGGAACTGCTCGCGAAACGCCTTTACCACCCGCGGCAAGGCATAGCGCGCCTGGGTATGGGTGGTAGCCACCAGCAAACGGCCCGAGTCGCGGTTGGCAAAGGTGCTGGCCAGTTTGCGGATGTTGTTGGCGTCATTGAGAATGCGCTCGGCAATCACCAGCAACTCCTTGCCCGGCTCGGTCATGCCGAGCAGCCGCTTGCCGTAGCGGATGAACAACTCGATCCCCAGCTCCTCTTCCAGCTCGCGGATATGGCGACTCACCCCGGATTGCGAGGTAAAAAGGGCGTTGGCCACCTCGGTCAGGTTGTAATCCCGCCGCGCTGCCTCCCGGATAATTCGTAACTGCTGAAAATTCACCTTGTCGCCTCCTGCGAAGAGTGGGCGACACAATCTGGTCACCCCCTCATTTTTGTTATTTGGCCGGATCATGCCCCGGCAGAGCGCCTGAACCCGGGCAGCCATGCCACCCGCAACAAAACATCAAATCTGGTAATCGGGATAGAACTGCGCCTGTCTGGCCACCAGCCGTACCCCCTGTCCCGGAGCAAACTGCTTGGCCGCCTCCTTGCTCAGCTCCGCCTCGTAGTGGGCCCCTTTGGTTTCGCCATCGCCACGCAGCTCCACCCGAATGCGTGGCCCCATGGGCAGCAGACGGGTGATGGTGGCACGGATCCCGCCCGGCGCATCGGCTGGCAGAATCTCCAGTTCATGGGGACGAACATAGGCGATGGCGGCACTGCCGTGGGCCAGATGAGAAGCCGACGGCCCGCCGAGCAGCTGCTCGCCGATGCCGAATCCCTGCTCCGCCACCCGACCGCGGAACTGGTTCACGCTGCCGAGGAAGCTGTGGACGAAGGAGCTGGCGGGCTGGTCGTAGACCTCGGCCGGGGTGCCGATCTGCTCGACCCGTCCGGCATTCATCAGCACCACCCGATCCGCGACCTCCAGCGCCTCCTCCTGATCGTGGGTGACGAACAGGCTGGTGACATGCAGCTCGTCGTGCAGCTCGCGCAGCCAGCGGCGCAGCTCCTTGCGCACCTGCGCATCGAGGGCGCCGAAGGGCTCGTCCAAGAGCAACACCTTGGGCTGCACCGCCAGCGCGCGGGCCAGCGCGACCCGCTGACGCTGGCCGCCGGAGAGCTGGGTCGGGTAACGCTCGGCCACGTGGCTGAGCTGCACCAGATCCAGCAGCTCTTTGACCCGGGCACGAATGGCCGCCTCGGCCGGACGCTCGCTGCGCGGTTTGACCCTAAGGCCAAACGCTACGTTCTCGAACACCGTCATGTGGCGAAACAGGGCATAGTGCTGGAACACGAAGCCGACGTTGCGCTCGCGCACATGGAGATCCGAGGCATCCTCGCCACGGATGATGACGCTGCCACTGTCGGCCTGCTCCAGCCCGGCGATGATCCGCAGCAACGTGGTCTTGCCGCAACCGGAGGGGCCAAGCAGGGCCACCAGCTCACCGTCGTGAAAGTCGAGGTTGATGTCTGCCAGCGCCGCGTACTGATTGAAATGCTTGTTGAGTTGTTGAACCTGAATGCTCATGGCTGCCTCTTTAAAACGGTGATCAGTGAGATTTGGTGGGCTGGGCACGCAGCCGGGCCAACAGGGTTTCCCCGAGCAGGGTGAAGATCCCGAACAGAGCCAAGAGGCTTGCCACTGCAAAGGCGGCGCCAGTCTGGTACTCGTTGTAGAGGATCTCGATATGCAGCGGCAGGGTATTGGTCTGGCCGCGAATATGACCGGAAACCACCGACACCGCGCCAAACTCCCCGACCGCGCGGGCGGTACAGAGCAGCAAGCCGTACATCAGGCTCCAGCGAATGCCGGGCAGGGTGACGCGCCAGAACATCTGCAGACCGCTCGCCCCCAGCATGATGGCCGCCTCCTCCTCTTCCGGGCCGCGCGCCTCCATCTGGGGCAGCAGCTCGCGCACCACGAAGGGTACGGTAATGAAGGTGGTGGCCAGGATGATCCCCGGGGTGGCGAAGATGATCTTGATGTCATGTTCGCTCAGCCAGTCACCGAACCAGCCGCGGCTGCCGAACATCAACACCAGCATCAGACCGGCAATCACCGGCGACACCGAGAAGGGCAGATCGATGATGGTGATGAGCAGCTGCCGACCGGGGAAGCGGAAACGGGCGATGGCCCAGGCCGCAGCGATCCCGAACAGCAGATTGAGTGGAACGGCGCAGAGCGTCACCAGTGCGGTGAGACCGAGGGCGCTCAGGGCATCCGGCTCGCTGATGGCGTGCCAGAAGAAGGCGAGCCCCGGCGTCAGCGCCTGAATAAAGACGGTGGCCAACGGCAGCAGCAACAGGGCGGCAAACCAGCCGAGACCCACCGTGATGAGCAGCCATTTGACCCACTGGGGCTCGCGGATCACGGTCGGAGCCTTGCGCACGGGAGCAACCTCCACAGGGGCGACTTCAAGGGCGAGTGTCGATGCGTTCATATCCGGCTCCCTCCTATACGAGACCAGCTCCAGGCCTGCAACTTGTTGATTAGCAGTAACAAAATGAATGAGATCAGCAGCATCACCACGGCAATGGCAGAGGCGCCGGCATAGTCGTACTCCTCCAGATGGCTCATGATCATCAGCGGTGCGATTTCCGAGACCATCGGCAGGTTGCCGGCGATGAAGATGACGGAGCCGTACTCCCCCACAGCACGGGCAAAGGCCAACGCAAAGCCGGTGAGCAGGGCCGGGATCAGGGTCGGCCAGAGCACGTGGATAAAGGTCTGCCAGCGATCGGCGCCGAGGCTGGCGGCGGCCTCCTCCTGCTCGCTCTCAGCCTCTCGCAGCACCGGCTGCAGGGTGCGCACCACAAAAGGCAGCCCGATAAAGGTGAGGGCGATCACGACGCCGATGGGGTTGTAGGCGAGCTGGATGCCGAGCGGCGCCAGCAGATGGCCGATCCAGCCGTTGGGGGCGAAAATGGCGCAGAGGGCGATGCCGGATACAGCGGTCGGCATGGCAAATGGCAGGTCGATCAACGCATCCACCAGTCGACGACCGGGGAAGGTGTAGCGCACCAGGATCCAGGCCAGGATCAGGCCAAACAGGCTGTTGAGCAGCGCCGCGACAAAGGCCGCCCCGAAGCTCAGGCGAAAGGAGGCGAGCACCCGGGGTGAACCTATCACCTGCCAGAACTCGGCAGCGGTGAGGTTGTTCGCGGCAAACAGCACCAGCGCCGAGAGCGGCAACAGCACCAGCAGGCCCAGATAGAGCAGAGTAAAGCCGAGGGTCGGGGCAAATCCCGGCAGGACTGAGTAAGAACCAAATCGCATAACGATTCCATTTGTTATGAAAAACATCAGATGTAGCGATTCTGCTTACTCTCCTTTTAAGCAACAAACACCATTTGCGACTTTGCTAATTACTTTTTTGTCTAACAACGGTGGGACAAGGCTTTTAGAGCGATCTAAATAAAAAAAGGTCTTTTATATAAATAAAAGACCTAAGAAATGGAGCAATACGGAGCGCAACATTCAAAGAGCAGGGTTCGCAACAGCTCACCCGATAACATATCCCGCCATTGGTTAAGGGCCGATGGCAGAGACAACAACAGTTCTGATAGCCGAAGCCGCTTGCGGAGCAACCACCAGCTCGGCCCGGCGATAGAGAGAGCCAAGCAGTTCCAAACCCTGATGCCAGTCGCCATGACCGGACTGGGCATTGATATGGCCCGCGTTGCCGGCGTCGAACAGTGGTACCTGCCACTGACGACTCCAGTATTCGGCCCTCTCGAAGCTCATCCAGGGATCGTTGCGACTGGCCACCAGCTGGGCGGAGACTTGCAACGGCCCTTCCAACCGTTCATCGACAATCCCGAAACGGGCCGGGTCAGCCGGTGCCACCAGAAAGAGCGAGGCGACCTTCTCCGGCTGCAATCTGGCTGCCGCGATGGCGGTCAGGGCACCGAAAGAGTGGGCCACCAGATGGACCCGACTGCGGCGACTTCTCAACTTGCTCGCCAGCTTGGCACTCCAGACCGTGAGATCCGGTTTCTCCCATGGCAGGCCCG
The DNA here is from genome assembly GCF_001887375.1 of Aeromonas sp. SCS5. NCBI lineage: Bacteria > Pseudomonadati > Pseudomonadota > Gammaproteobacteria > Aeromonadales > Aeromonadaceae > Aeromonas > Aeromonas sp. SCS5. The sequence continues at coordinate 32,410 of NZ_LFCS01000010.1, read as the reverse complement.
TCATCCGCTGCCAGTAGGGAAAGTGCTCGTGCCAGCGACTTTGCCAGTGATCCGGCCCACTGTTGTGCAGACCGGGAACCAGGAGGATCTTGTTCATCTTGGTGCTCCTATCGGCTGGCACAGGGGCCAGTTCAAAGGGGTTAAACGGAGTTACCTGCCTCAGCCACCGGGTTGGTAGATCTGGTCAAACAGACCGCCCTGTGCGAAGTGTTTCTTCTGAGCTTTATCCCAGTTCCCCTCGATATCCTTGACCGTAAAGAGTGCCAGCTTGGGGAACTGATCTGCGGTCTCTTTCAGGATCGCCGGATTGCTGGGGCGGTAGTGATACTTGGCGACTATGTGCTGCCCCTCGTCGGAATAGAGGTAGTCGAGGTAGGCCTTGGCCACCGTTTCGGTGCCGTGCTTCTTGGCGACCTTGTCCACCACCGCGACCGGCGGCTCAGCCAGAATGGATACTGACGGCACCACCAGTTCGAACTTGTCGCTGGCACCGGGCTGACCAAGTACCAGCAGGGCTTCGTTCTCCCATGCCAGCAGCACATCGCCAAGGCCACGCTCGATAAAGCTGGTGGTGGCACCGCGGGCGCCGGAGTCCAGCACCTTCACGTTCTTGTAGAGATCGCCGACAAACTGTTTGGCCCCCTCTTCATTGCCACTCTTCTTCAGGGCATAACCCCAGGCGGCCAGATAGTTCCAGCGGGCACCGCCGGAGGTCTTGGGATTGGGGGTCACGATGGCCACATCCTTGCGCACCAGGTCGCCCCAATCCTTGATCTGCTTGGGATTGCCCTTGCGTACCAGGAAGACGATGGTCGAGGTGTAGGGCGCTGCATTATTGGCCAGACGGTTCTGCCAATCCGCTGCGATAAGACCTTGCTTGGCAACGGCGTTGACGTCGTAGGCCAGCGCCAGCGAGACCACGTCAGCTTCCAGCCCGTCCACTACGGCGCGAGCCTGCTTGCCGGAGCCACCGTGAGACTGGCTCACCACCACATCGTCACCGGTTTTGGCCTTCCACTCCTTGGCAAAGGCTGAGTTGTACTCCTGAAACAGCTCGCGGGTCGGATCGTAGGAGACGTTGAGCAGGTGCACTTCCGCGGCGTAGGCCTGGCCAAAGGCCAGCACGGAGAAGAGGGAGAGAGCGGTCATTCGCAGTTTCATGGTGATACTCCATATCGTTGGGTTGAGAGCAGCATGCCGCGGAGTTGTTATGCCGAGAAGAAAGAAATAACTCTTTGCTTATCTCTTTTGCTCATATCAGGCAGCCACACGCCACAAGGAGCCAGACGCAGACTCTGTGAGCCACGCCCCTCTGTGACCTCAAGCGCTGTGCCATCATGGGAACAAGGCAGGCAGATGACGAAAAGGAAGTCGTTATGTGGATCAATGCAGAACCCGTCAACGGTGCCCTGGTCTCATTGGCCATCGGCCTCATCATCGGACTGGAGCGCGGCTGGCAGGTGCGCCAGCTGGGGGATAACCAGCGCATCGCCGGGATGCGTACCTACGGCCTCATCGGCCTGCTCGGCGGGGTCTGCGGCTTGCTGCTGCCGACCCTGGGCCCCTGGCTGCCGCTGCTCGGCCTGCTGGCGGTGGTGATCGGTTGCGGCCTCTCGGTCTGGCTGGCCCAGCGCTGGCAAGGGGAGTTCGGTCTCACCAGCTCGGTAGCCATGCTGCTCACCTATTTGTTGGGGCTGATGTCGGTACTGCTGAGCCCGAGCGAGGCGGTGGCCTGCGCCGTGCTGGCCGCCCTGCTGATGGGGCTCAAGGGCAAGATCCAGCAGGGGATGCTGTTTCTCAGCGAAACCGAATTCCACGCCACCCTGCGCTTTTTGCTCATCTCGCTGGTACTGCTGCCGGTACTGCCCAACGAGGAGATGGGCCCCCTCGATGCCTTCAACCCCTTCAAGATCTGGCTGATGGTGGTGGTGATCGCCGGCATCTCGTTTTGTGGCCACTTCGCGGTTCGTCTGCTCGGCACCCGCGCCGGGCTGGTGCTCACCAGCATACTGGCGGGATTGGCCTCTTCCACCGCCCTCACCCTGCAGTTCGCCCGCCTCAACAAGGAGCAGGGGGGGCTGGAGCGACTGCTGGCCACCGGCATCCTGCTGGCGGGGGCCACCATGTGGCTGCGGCTGCTGGTACTGGTGCTGCTGATTCACAGCGAACTGGCGATACGCCTCGCCGCCCCGCTTGTGTTGCTGGCGACCACGGTGTACGGCTTTGCCTTCTGGTTCTGGCGCCAGCGCGAGGAGCTGACAGACGGCCCGGTACAACCGGAAACCAGCAACCCGCTCGATCTGGCCACCGCCATCAAGTTCGGCCTGCTGTTGGCGCTGATCGGCTTTATGGCAACGCTGCTGCAAGACAAGGTAGGCAACTCGGGGGTCTATCTGCTGTCGCTAGTGTCGGGGATCACCGACGTGGACGCCATCACCTTGTCGCTCTCCCAGCTCTCCCACAAGGAGCTGGCGCTTGAGGTGGCGGCCCGCGGCATCCTGCTCGCCGGTTTGATCAACTCGCTGGTGAAGGGGTTGCTGGCCCTCGGCATCGGCGGTCGCAGTCTGGGGCTGCGGGTGCTGCTCCCCTACTTCGTCTCGGCCCTGCTGATCCTGCCCCTCGTCTGGCCAGCAGGATGACGGGGATCACCTGCCAGAAGTGACAGACTGACGCCTCTCGCGCTTGTCACGTATACTGCCCCCTCTTGCAGCATGAGGAGGTAGCAATGGCGAGCGACTGGGACAAGGTTCTGGCAGGTGGGGCGCTGGATGGCCAGAGCGAGGAGATAGCGAACGACCGGATCCGCGGTCAGGCGCTGCTGGCCCGGCTCAATGGTTCATCGGCGGGCGATGGCCCTCTGCGCCAGCAGATCTGCCGCGAGCTGTTCGGCCACTGCCCCGACTCCAGCTGGATCAGCACGCCCTTCACCTGCGAGTTTGGCCGCAACATCCACATCGGCGAGAAGACCTTCTTCAACTTCAACGTCACCATTCTCGATCTGGGCGAAGTGCATATCGGCAGCCATGTGCTGCTGGCCCCCAACGTGCAGATCTACACCGCCACCCACACCATGAACTATCTGGAACGACGCAACTGGACTGCCTACAACAAGCCGGTGCGAATTGGCGATGACTGCTGGATCGGCGGCGGCGCCATCATCTGCCCCGGCGTCACCATAGGGCCGCGCTCCATCATTGGCGCCGGCGCAGTGGTCACCCGCGACATCCCGGCCGACTCTGTGGCGGTGGGCAATCCGGCCAGGGTGATCCGCACCCTCAAGCAGGATGAGGAGCGCTGCTGGGAGCTGGCCCAATGATGGCGCTGGCGTTGCTGCCGCTGGGCTGGACCCTCTGGCTCGGCCTCGACAGCCAGCAGTGGTGGCCACTGGCCGCACTGCTGACCATGAGTCTGCTGACGCTGGCGGCCTACGCCTGGGACAAGCGGCAGGCGGTGCGGGGCGAGTGGCGCATTCCCGAATCGAGGCTCCATCTGCTGGAGTTGTGCGGCGGCTGGCCGGGGGCACTGGTAGCTCGCCAGTGGCTGCGCCACAAAACCCAGAAGCGCAGCTACCGGCTGGTCTTCTGGTTTATCGTGCTGCTGCACCTCACCCTGTGGGCGCTCTGGGTCGGTCGGCCACTCTGGCAGCAATAGCAGTCTGCGTCACAAAGGGACAATGGGCCCCATTGCGGCCGCCCGGCGGCTGTGAGAAAACAGAGCAGATCTCATCAGCGTTTTCGCCGTCTATAGACGACAAGGAGTCGTGACATGACCATGTGGACAGGCATAGTCCTGATCGTATTTATCAGCGTATTGTTCGGATATCTCGGCAAGCGGGCCCGCTATCAGATGGGGGATGCCCGCATCACCGACCGCCTCGGCAGGCAGGATATGATCATCAGAGAGTTGCAGGAGCGGATCGCCAATCTGGAGGCGATCGTCATCGAGGAAGAGAAACGGCGCCCGTTCCGGGAGCTGTGATGTTTCACCGCCAGGTTTCAGATACAGAGAGGGCTGCATGATGCAGCCCTCTCTTGTTTGAACTGATTCAGATTGCCAACGGCAGCAACTCGACATAGTCGCGGATCGCCGGAAAAGCGGTAATGCTCTGCTCCGGCTTGCAGCTATCCGGATTCTGGATCGCTAGCTGATAGCCGATGCCATAGTCAGCGGCAGCCCGCAGGATCCGCTCGCTGTCATCCACAAACAGGGTACGGGCAGGATCGAACGCCAGCCGCTGTGCCAGCGCCTGCCAGCAGTGTTGGCTCTCCTTCGACCAGCCCAGCTCATGGGTACTCACCATCAGATCCAGATGGTCGCGGAGCCCCAGCTGCGCATCCTTCACCGACAGACTGGCGGGGTGGGCGTTGGTGAAAAGCACCAACTGCTTGCCCGCGGCGCGCAGCGCGGCCAGAAAGGGGATGGCATGGGGACGCCACTGGATCTTCGCCAGCAGCTCCTGCTTGAGGGCACGAATGTCGAGCCCCAGGGTCTCGCTCCAGTAATCCACGCAGTACCAGTTGAGGGTGCCGTTGACGGCGTGATAGTGGACATCGATCTGCGCTTTGGCTTCATCCAGCGGTAGCCCGAGCCGCTCGGCGTAACGCTCCGGCACCAGCTGCTGCCAGAGGTGGTTGTCAAAGTGGAGATCGATCAGGGTGCCATCCATGTCGAGCAAGACGGTATCAATCTGGTGCCATGGCAAGGTGGTGGAGCGGGAGTGTGGCATCGGGCCTCTTGATCGCGGATCTCGGAAAACGGGGCGGCAGTATAACGGATTTTTCCTCCCCCTTTCCCCTCCCTGCCCCGTGGTGTTCGGTGTGCGAGTCGTTTACTCTTGAAGCACGATTTTTTAACGAGCTGTCACCCCTGATGAGTGAGCACCACAAAAGCCCCCCCGAACAGATTTCGATCGACCAGCTGGAGCAGGAGAAGAACAAACCGGAGATCCTCAAGGCCGAGATCGTGGCCGAGAGCCAGCTGTTCAGAGTGGAATCCCTCCACCTCAAATTCTCCAACGGCGAGGAGCGGGTCTATGAGCGGATGCGCGGCGGTAATCGTGGCGCAGTCATGGTGGTGCCGCTGTTCGATGCCCACACCCTGCTGCTGGTGCGCGAATATGCCGCCGGCACCCACTCCTACGAGCTGGGCTTTCCCAAGGGGCTGATCGACCCGGGCGAAGATGCCTTCGAGGCGGGCAACCGGGAGCTGATGGAAGAGGCGGGCTTTGGCGCCAACAGCCTGACCCTGCTCAAACAGGTGTCGCTGGCGCCGGGGTACTTCTCCAGCCGGATGGACATTTTACTGGCGCGGGATCTCTTCCCCGAACAGCGGATCGGCGACGAACCCGAACCGCTGGAGGTGATCCCCTGGCCACTCAACCGGATCGATGAATTGCTGGCGCGGCCCGACTTCACCGAGTCGCGCAGCATCAGTGCCCTGCTCTTGGCCCAAAAGTGGCTGGCGGAGCAGGCAGAGTAGCCCGCAGACGGGCAGTTAACAGACAGAGGATAACGAGATGCAGGAGTTGTTGGCCTGGGTGCCGGGGGTCAAGGAGATTGCCCGCGAAGCCGGAAGGATCCTTCACGACATCTATCACGGCGGTCAGTTCGAGCGTCAGCTGAAGGAGGATGCGACCCCGGTCACCAGTGCCGATCTTGCTGCCGATGCCTACCTCAAACAGGCGCTCTCGGCGCTCACCCCCCATGTGCCGGTGCTGACCGAAGAGGCGGCCGACATCCCCTTCAGCCAGCGATCCAACTGGCGGCAATACTGGCTGGTGGATCCCCTCGACGGCACTGGCGAATTTATCGCGGGCAGCGGCGATTTCGCCACCCTGATCGCCCTGGTGCGGGACAATGTGCCGGTGCTCGGGGTCATCTATGCTCCCGAGTCCAACGTGCTCTACTGGGCTGTGCGCGGCTACGGCGCCTTCAAGGAGGTGAATGGCGAGGTGTTGCCCATCAGCGCCATGCACCATGAGCATGACCAGCCTGACTCGCTGGTGGTGGCCATCAGCCGCCGCCAGAAGCTGGAGAAGCTCACCCGCCGTCTCAACCCGGCCATCAACTACGAGCTGATCCCGCTCGGCTCCAGCTCCCTCAAATCCTGTCTGGTGGCGGAAGGGGCGGCCGATTGCTACGTGCGGCTCGGCCCCACCGGCGAGTGGGACACCGCCGCCGCCCAGTGCATCGTCGAGGCTGCTGGTGGCCGCATCCTCAGCCTGGCGTTGCAGCCACTCAGTTACAACGAAACCGAGTCGCTGGAGAACCCTGACTTTATCGTGATGGGAGATCCGGATCTCGCCTGGGGCAACATTCTGGCCCACTAGACGGATAGCGATATCATCACACCAGACAAGCAGGCGGCCCAATGGCCGCCTGCTTTGTCAGGGAAGTTGCCCCGAGTAATGGCCAGAGTGATCCGCTGGTCAAGGCGCTCTTGAACAGCGTGATACGCTGGCAAAGAAGCGAAATGATAGTGAAACATCACAGTCGGTCGGCGAGAAATGGTGCGATTTTCACGTAATTCTGAAAACACCTGATTAGCCAAAATAAAAAAACGAGTGTAGATCAAATTTTGGTTTTATATTTCACAAAAATCACAATTGTCAGTTTCGTTGCATTCTGTGATCCAGATTCCATTCCCAATCTCGCTGGCTAAACCCCGCAATGGCAGTGATATGTTTCAGTCTCGCCTTTTGAGAATTAAATCCCGATAAACCACAATGAACTCAGATTAAAACACTAACAAAAAGTGAATTAGTAATGAGTTTATCTGTAGAGGCTACCAAGGAGCTATCCGGCTCCTGCTCCACCACTGCCAGCACCACCCGCTGGCGCCGTCACGACACCCACTGGGTCATCAGCCTGTTTGGCACCGCCGTTGGCGCCGGTATCCTGTTCCTGCCCATCAATCTGGGTCTGGGCGGCATCTGGCCCCTCGTTATCGTCGCAGTACTGGCAGGCCCCATGACCTTCCTCGCCCACCGCGGGCTGGCGCGCTTCGTGCTCTCCTCGTCACGCCCCCACGCCGACTTCACCGAAGTGGCGGAGGAGCATTTCGGCAAGATGGCCGGTCGCCTTATCTCGGCGCTCTACTTCCTCTCCATCTTCCCGATCCTGCTCATCTACGGGGTCGGGCTGACCAACACGGTGGAGAGCTTTATGGTCAACCAGCTCGGCATGGCGACCCCGGATCGGGTGATGCTCTCCGGCGTGCTGGTATTCGCCATGATCGCCGTGATGCTGGCGGGTGAGAAAGCGATGCTGCGCGCCTTCGCCTTTATGGTCTATCCGCTGGCGGCCATTCTGGCGGCGCTCTCCTGCTACCTGATCCCTCAGTGGCAATGGCCGGAAGTGACGGCGTTTGAAGGGGTCAGCTTCCTCAACACCGTCTGGCTGGCGCTGCCGGTCACCGTGTTCGCCTTCAGCCACGCCGCAGCCATCTCCGGCTTTGCCAACGTGCAGCGTCGTGAATATGGCGAGCAGGCAGAAGCCAAGAGCGGCCTGATCCTGCGCAACACCACAGTAATGCTGGTAGGCTTCGTGCTGTTCTTCGTATTCTCCTGCGTGCTGAGCCTCTCGCCAGCCCAGCTGGCTGAAGCCAAGGCCCAGAACGTCTCTGTGCTCTCCTATCTCGCCAATATCACAGACAACCCGGTGATCGTGACTCTGGGGCCGCTCATCGCCTTTATCGCCATCAGCTCCTCCTTCCTTGGCCACTTCCTCGGTGCCCGTGAAAGCCTGAAAAGCCTGATCGCCAAGCCCACCGGCCTACCGCTGGCCAAGGCGGACAAAGTCGGTATCGCCCTGATGTTCTTCTCTATCTGGGGTGCCGCCGTCATCAACCCGGGCATTCTGGGGCTGATGGAAACCCTCTCCGGCCCGGTCATCGCCATGATCCTGTTCATCATGCCGGTGATTGCCATCTACAAGGTGGAGGCGCTGGCCCGCTTCCGTCACGGCTGGACCAACGGCTTTATCCTGCTGACCGGTTCGCTGGCGGTATCGGCGCTGATCTTCAGCCTGTTGAAGTAGCGACTCACAGCAGATAACAAAAAGAGAGGCGACCTTGGGTCGCCTCTCTTCTCTCTGTTCGGGTGTGAATTCAGCCCAGCTTGGCACCGTTCTCCACCGCCTGCTCGGGAATGGCCATCACCACGGCGCCATCCGGCCGGTAGAAACCGGTCAGCAGAAATTCAGACTGAAACGGCCCTATCTGTTTGGTCGGGAAGTTGACTACGGCGATGATCTGGCGGCCCACCAGCTGCTCTGGCTGGTAGAGCGCGGTGATCTGGGCGCTGCTCTTGCGGATCCCCAGTTCGGGACCAAAATCCGCCCACACCTTGTAGGCCGGTTTGCGCGCCTCGGGGAACGGCTCGACCCGCACCAGAGTGCCCACCCTCAGCTCCACCATCTCGAAATCCTGCCAGCTAATCGTCTCCATTTCGGTTCCTGTTTATCGTGCACCTTGCATGACCCGCAGCATGGCCCAAAGAGAGCATCCCGTCTTCGGCGATCAGCCGTTTCGTTACGGCAGGCGGCCGTTTTGCTGGCGCCAGAGGGACGGAGTGAGCCCGTTCTCGGTCAGGAAGCGCTCGCTGAAGGCCCCCTGATTCTGGTAACCACAACGGCTGGCAATCTCGCCAACGGGCAGTTGCGTGCCGGCAAGCAGGGTCCGCGCCAGCGCCATGCGCCGACTGCGAATGTAGTGGGAGACGCTCACCCCCAGCTGCTGGCGAAAGGCGAGCTTGAACTGGCTCTGGCCAAGACAGGCGATGGCTGCGAGTTGCTGATTGGTCAGCGGGGCAGCGAGGTTGGCCTCGATATGGCGCTGCACCTTGAGGATGCGGGCGGCAAGGCGTGGAATGGCTGCGCTCTGCATCCCTTGCCCTTCCGCCAGCAGGGAGAGCCACACCTGCTCCATGCCCGCCACCTGCCGCCCCTCGGCCACCATGCGGTGCAGAAAAGCGAGGTAGTGACGCTGGGGCTCATCCAGCTCGATAAAGGGGCGGGCCGCCAGATCGCCGGGCAGCCAGTCGCTCTCCTGCACCAGAAATGAAAGCGCGGGATCGGCGGCGTAGTCGTGTCGCTCGCCGGGGGCGATGATGCAGGCAGAACCGGGGGCAAGCCTGCGCCCCCGGCCCTGCACCTCGATCTCGAGGGGGCCGTCGAGGGGGATCACCAGCTGGGCAAAGTCGTGGCTATGGCTGCAGACGTGGTGGTGATAGTGGCGCAGGCTGAAGCGGGACATGGCAGATAGCAATGACGCGGCCAGGGCCGCGTCATTGGGGGTTATTCCTTGTCGAAATCTTCGATCTCTTTGCCCAGCGCTTCCATGATGGCGCGCGCTTCGGCAGGGACGCTGTCCGGATGATCCTTGCGCAAGTCTTCGTCGCAAGGGAGCGGCTGGCCGGTGAAAGCGTGCAGGAAGGCTTCACAGAGCAGCTCGCTGTTGGTCGCATGACGCAGGTTGTTCACCTGACGGCGGGTGCGCTCATCGGTCAACACTTTCAACACCTTGAGCGGGATCGAGACGGTAATCTTCTTGACCTGTTCGCTCTTCTTACCGTGTTCCGCGTAGGGGCTGACGTAGTCGCCGTTCCACTCTGTTCCCATGACTCACCTGTTCTCATTTAGCCGTGAGCGCGGATTTTAACCCTTAAGGAAATTAATGGCAATCCAACAGCAAAGCCATTTAGACGTCTGGAAGTGTTGACGGCCTTTTTAAGCTGGCGTAGTGTGGTTCATCATGATGCCAGCATTGGCACGATTGCGTGTGGCAAAAGCAGCGTGGCAGGAAGAGCGGCCACCGTCCAGAGAGATCAAGGAGAGAAACATGACCCACAAGGCCACCCTGGCGGTTCGCACCGGGATTGAGACAGACCAGCAACACGGTGCCGTGGTGCCGCCTATCTACCTCTCCAGCAACTACACCTTTGCCGACTTTGGCGAACCCCGTCAATACGATTATGCCCGTTCCGGCAACCCGACCCGTACCAATCTGGCGGACGCGCTGGCGGCACTGGAAGGGGGCGCAGGCGCCGTGGTCACCGGCACCGGCATGGGGGCTATCCATCTGGTCACCACCGCCCTGCTCAAGGCGGGGGATCTGCTGATCGCTCCCCACGACTGCTACGGTGGCACCTGGCGCCTGTTCGAGTATCTGGCGGCCAAGGGCCACTACCGGGTGCAGTTTGTCGATCAGGGGGATGAGGCCGCTCTGGCCGCCGCGCTGGCCCAGAAGCCTGCGCTGGTATGGGTCGAGACCCCCTCCAACCCGCTGCTGCGGGTGGTGGATATCAGCGCCATTGCCAGCGCAGCTCATGAGGTGGGTGCACAGGTAGTGGTGGACAACACCTTCCTCTCCCCCCTGCTGCAACAGCCACTCGCACTTGGAGCTGACGTGGTGGTGCACTCCACCACCAAGTACATCAACGGTCACTCAGACGTGGTGGGCGGAGTGGCGATTGCCAAAGAGACCGCACTGGCCGAGTCGCTGGTGTGGTGGGCCAACTGTCTGGGGCTCACCTCCGGGGCGTTCGACTCCTACCTCACCCTGCGCGGCCTGCGCACTCTGGCCCCCAGATTGCGCACCCATCAGGAGAACACCGACCGCATCCTCGCCTTCCTGCAACAGCAGCCGCTGGTGAAACGCATCTATCACCCCAGCCTGCCGAGCCATCCGGGCCACGATATTGCGCGCCGTCAACAGTCCGGCTTCGGCGCCATGCTAAGTTTTGAACTCGATTGCAGCGAGGCTGGCATTCGCGCCTTCCTCGCGGCCCTCACCCTCTTCTCGGTGGCCGAGTCCCTCGGCGGGGTGGAGAGTCTGGTGGCCCATCCGGCCAGCATGACTCACAGGGCCATGACCCCGGTCGCACAACAGGCAGCAGGCATCAGCGCCCAGCTGCTGCGTCTGTCGGTCGGTATTGAACACGGTGAAGATCTGGTGGCCGATCTGGCACAGGCTTTTGCACAGGCGCAGCAGGCAGAACAGGTAGCGAAGTAATGGAACAGCAGCAACAAGGAGAGATCGCGGTGGCAACAGAAGCAGGCTTGAAGCGACGTCACGTCCACAAATTCGGTGGCAGCAGTCTGGCGGATCCGGTCTGTTATCGCCGGGTCGCCAGCATCGTTGAACAACAGGTGGGTGGCGACGAGCTGATCGTAGTCTCCGCCGCCGGCAAGACCACCAACCGGCTGATCCAGCTGGTGGAGCTGGCCGAAGCGGGTGATGAAGCCGCTGGCGAAGCCATCTCCGCCCTTCACGCCTATCAGCAGGGGCTGATCGACGGCCTGCTGGAAGGTGAACTGCAGCTAGATCTGAGCAAGCAGCTGGCCGACGACATGCAGCTCATCGCCAAGACGCTTGAGGGGCAGTTTGACCGCTTCGCCCGCAACGGCCTGCTCGCCTTTGGCGAAGTGTGGTCGGCGCGCCTGCTGGCTGCCCTGCTCACCAGCCGCGGCGACAAGGCCATCTGGCTCGATGCCCGCAGCTTCCTGCGTGCCGAGGATGGCGCTCTGGTCAAGGTGGATACTGCGCTCTCCAGCGAACTGCTCAAGGCGCGACTGGCGGAGCATGCCGGTCGCATCGTGGTGACCGGCTTTATCGCTGCCGACATGGAGGGGCGCTCCCTGCTGCTCGGTCGCAATGGATCCGACTACAGCGCCAGCCTGTTGGCGCTGCTGGCGGACGGCGAATCCACCACCATCTGGAGCGACGTGGCCGGGGTCTACAGCGCCGACCCGCGTCGGGTGAAGGAGGCTCGCCTGCTGGAGCGCCTGAGCCTAGCCGAAGCCAACGAGCTGGCCCGCCTCGGCTCCTCGGTCTTGCACTCCCGTACCCTGCAACCGGTGGCCGACAGTCGTCAGCGCCTCACCCTGCGCTGCAGCTACAACCCGGACGAAGGCTGCACCCACATCCTGCGCCGCGCCCCCCGCTCCGGCGGTGCCCGCATCGTCTCCTCGGTGGATCAGATCGCCCTCATCGAGCTGAAGGTGCTGCCACAGACCAACTATGAGCAGACGGTGGCCACCATCGAGGCCCATCTGGCCCGTCACCGTCTCAATCCGCTCACTCTTCAGCGCCAGCCGGATCGCAGGGTGCTGCGCCTCGCCTATACCCTCGAAGTGGCACAAGGGGCCTTCGAGCTGCTGCGCGACTTCCAGCTGCAAGGGAGCTTCACCGGCCTCATCCAGAAGGAGGGGTACAGTCTGGTAGCGCTGGTGGGGGCCGGCGTCACCGACAATGCCGAGCAGTGCCACCGCTTCTACCAGCTGCTGGCGGATCAGCCGCTGGAGTTCGTGCAGGTGGCCAAAGATGGCCTGAGTCTGGTGGCCGTGCTACGTCAGGTGGTACTGGAACCCTTGCTCATCGCCATGCACAGCGCCCTGTTCAGCCGCCCGAATCGAGTCGGACTGGTGGTGTTCGGCAAGGGCAATATCGGCGGCCACTGGCTGAGCCTCTATGCCCGCGAAAAGGCGCGCCTCGAGCATGAACTCAATCTGGCGCTCACCCTCTACGGCGTGTTCAGCTCGGAAGGGGGTCTGCTCGATGAAGAGGGGCTGGATCCGCTCAAGGTGCAGGACAACTTTGCCCCCAAAGCGCTGATCTGGCCCGAACTGCTGGCCCAGCTGGAGCAACACAGCTTCGACACTCTGATCGCCATCGATTTGACCGCCAGCGAAACGGTGAGCCGCTACTACCCCGACTTCGCCCAGCTCGGCATTCACATCATCGCCGCCAACAAGTTTGCCGGCGCCGCCGACAGCGAGTTTTACCAGCGCATCAAGCAGACCTGCCGCGACCATCAGGTGCAGTGGCGCTACAACGCCACCGTGGGCGCCGGGCTGCCAATCCAGTCCAGCATCCAGATGCTGCGCCAGAGCGGCGACCGTATTCAGGGGGTCTCCGGCATCTTCTCCGGCACCCTCTCCTGGCTGTTCCAGCAGTATGACGGCACCCGCCCCTTCTCCGAGCTGGTGGATGAGGCGTGGCAGCACGGTCTGACCGAACCGGATCCCCGCGAAGATCTCTCCGGTCAGGATGTACGCCGCAAGCTGCTTATTCTGGCGCGAGAGGCCGGCTTCGAGCTCGACTCCGCCGATATCGAGCTGGAGAATCTGGTGCCCGTCCCGCTGCGCAAGGTAACCCCGGATCAATTCATGGACCGGCTGAAAGAGCTGGATGGCCCGATCCAGACCGCCTTCGAGGGGGCCAAGCGGCTTGGCAAGGTGCTGCGCTACGTGGCTCGTTTTGAACATGACGGCAAAGCACGGGTCGGGCTGGAGGCGCTGGAGCCGCACCACCCGTTTGCCAACCTGCTGCCGTGCGACAACATCTTCGCCATCGAGAGCGACAGCTACCGCACCAACCCGCTGGTGATTCAGGGGCCGGGAGCTGGTCGGGAAGTGACGGCCGCCGCCATCCAGTACGACCTCTGGCAGATCTGCGCCAGCCTCTAAGGCTGATATGCAAAGGGAGCTGCACTCTGCTCCCGCGCACAATAAAAAAGCCCGAGTCGATGACTCGGGCTTTTTGTTGCTGAGGGCCGCTCTCTTAGGAGAAACAGGCCTGAAGCACGTAGAAGATACCGATGGCCAGAATGGCACCTGCCGGCAGGGTAATGACCCAGGAGACCACGATGTTGCGCAGCACACCCAGGTTCAGCGCCGCGATACCGCGCGCCAGACCTACCCCCATGACCGCCCCCACCAGAGTCTGGGTGGTGGAGATGGGCAGACCGGTGCCGGAGGCGATTACCACGGTAGCAGCAGTGGCCAGCTGGGCGGCGAAACCACGGCTCGGGGTCAGGTGAGTGATGCCGGTGCCGACTGTCGCCATCACCTTCTCGCCCATGGTGGCCAGACCGATCACGATACCGATGCCGCCGAGGGGCAGGATCCACCAGGCAATGGCTGCCTGACCGGAAATCTCGCCACCGGAAGCCACGATAGAGGCCACCGCAGAGAGCGGGCCGATGGCATTGGCCACATCGTTGGAACCGTGGGCAAACGCCATGGCACAGGCGGTAATGACCATCAGGATGCCGAACACCTTCTCCACGTTGGCGAAGTGCATCTTGCTGTCATCCTGCGGGTTGTACTTCTGACCGCGAATATAGATCCAGCCGGCAAACGCTACGGCGATGGAGATGGCCACGGAGAGCATGACGCCTTCGCCATCGGTCAGGTGCAGACCAACGTGAGTCAGACCCTTCTTGATGGTTACCAGGCAGATGACCAGCGAGGTCAGGAACATGTAGAAGGGAACGTAGCGCTTGGCGTTGTTCAGGGGATCATCGGTGTTGAAGATGAGCTTCTGCACGCTGATGAACATGAAGTAGGCGATGACACCGGAGATGGCGGGGGTGATGACCCAGGAGCCGACGATGCCGCCAAACTTGTTCCACTGCACCGCTTCCGGGCCAATGCTCACCACGGCGAAACCGACGATGGCGCCGATGATGGAGTGAGTGGTGGAGACAGGCCAGCCGAAGTAGGAGGCGAGGATCAACCAGGCACCGGCAGCCAGCAGGGAGGCGATCATGCCGAGCACCAGCAGATCCGGGCTATCGACAAAGGCATTGCTGTCGATGATACCGCTACGGATGGTGGCGGTTACTTCACCACCGGCCAGATAGGCACCGGCAAATTCGAAGATCATGGCGATGATAATCGCCTGACGAATGGTCAGGGATTTGGTACCGACCGATGTGCCCATGGCGTTGGCTACGTCATTCGCACCAATGCCCCAGGCCATCAAAAAGCCGAACAAGGCCGCCACGAGCACCAGAGTGGTGCCGTAATTCGCAATAATGTCCATTGATAGTGTTTACCCAGTCAGTCGATTACGAACGAGCCAGCATCAGCTCAAGACGGGCGCCTACGCGCTCAGCCTGATCAGCCAGGTCACCTACCCATTCGAGGATCTTGTAGAGGAACATCACGTCGATCGGGTTGTAGTTCTGCTCAACCGCTTGCAGCTGTTGGCGCAGACCGATCTGCATGGTGTCTGTATCGTCCTCGATCAGATCCAGCTGGTGGATCATCTCGGCAACCATTTCCACTTCCCGTCCTTTGAAGCCGGTCTCGAGCAGCTCGTCGAGCTCCCCGATCGCTTTCTCGGCCTGAGCGGTCGCATCAATACAACGTTTGAGGTAAGCCATGAAGCCTTCCCGCATTTCGGAAGGGAACTCCATGCGACGACCAAGCATGCGGCCGGAGATATCCTTGGCACGGTTGGCAATTTTGTCTTGCTGGGTCAACAACTCCAGCAGGTCGGTGCGTGCAACCGGCAGGAACAGACCGCGGGGCAGTTTCAGACGAATTTCACGCTTGAGGATATCCGCCTCTTTTTCCAGCTGGGAGATCTGCTGCCGGATCTTCTCGGCATCTTCCCAACGGTCTTCAGCAACGGCATCAAAGAAGGGAACCAGCTGCTGGGAGCACTGGTGAACCTTGACGATATGCTTCTGCAGCGGCTTGATGGGGGACTTGGCAAAAAGCCCCAAAATAGTATTTACTGGCATGGCCAAACCTGTGTCGGTGAAAAAACACTCGATACGATTTTATGAGGCGCGCATGTTAACCGAACTGCGCCCTCAATTAAACCGCGAATTAATCTAGTCGTTTCGCGGGCATTATATCCCCGCGACCCGATTCCTGCCCCCCAAAGTTGCCTGCCAGCCCGGAATGAGTATGCAAACTGAGATCGAGATAAAGTTTTTTGTCGCCCGCGACATTGCGGCAGATTTATCCAACCTGTTGAATTCTTTTGAGATTAAAGAATCATCACAACAGCAGCTCGGCAACGTCTATTTTGACACGCCGACCCTCGACCTGCGTCGTCTGGACATGGGGCTGCGCATTCGCCGCTGCGATGCCTACGCAGAACAGACCATGAAATGCCGCGGCCAGGCGGTGGGTGGCCTGCATGCCAGACCCGAATACAATGCGCCTATTGGTGGTGATCTGCCGACATTGAGCGCCTTTCCCGCAGAAATCTGGCCCGATGTGACAGAACGTGACCGCATCCAGCAGCAGCTGGTCGCACAATTCAGTACCGACTTCCTGCGCCGCCACTGGCTCATCACCTTCGAGGGTGCCGAGATCGAGCTGGCCTGGGATCAGGGGGAGATAGTCGGCAGTCAGGGGAGCACGGCGATCAACGAGCTGGAACTGGAGCTCAAGTCGGGTGATACCAAGGCGCTGTTTGCACTGGCGCAGCGCCTCGCCCGGCTGGGTGGCGTGCGTCTGGGGGCGCAATCCAAGGCGCAGCGCGGTTATCGACTCGCCGGGCTCGGCAAGCCGCTGGCCCTGCAATCTCTGGCCACCAGCGAAGCCATGGATGTGGCAACTGCCATCGCCGCCGGCCTGAGTCACTGGCAGCACCACGAGCAGCTCTGGCTGGAAAATCTGCAGAATGAAACTATTCGGCAGCAAGCATTCGCCGCCCTGTGTGAAGGGATTGCGCTGATTGAACGTCGAGTGGCCGAGCTGACGCAGCCGACCCTTTGGGGTTCAGAGCTGGCAAGCCTGCTGGCGCATCTGCAAGCCGCGCCGGTCTCTGATCGCCTGTGGCCCGCCGAGCTGGGCAACCTCTTCCTCTCAGCGGATTATGTCGCACTGCAGCTGGCTATCGCCGACTGGCTGCACAGCACACGCTGAGCGGCCCATCTGATACAGCAAACAAAACGGGTGAGCCTTGACTCACCCGTTTTGCATTACAGCAGGTTGAGCTGCTGCATGGCGCTGCGAATGCGCTCGCGAGTCGCTTCCGACAGTGGCATCACCGGCAGGCGGCACTCTTCGCTACAGAAACCGAGCAGGGAAGCGGCATATTTGGCACCAGCCGGGCTCGGCTCGGCAAACATCGCCTGATGAAGCGGAATCAGCTTGTCTTGCAGTTCACGCGCTTCTTGCCACTTGCCAGCCAGCGCCAGATTTTGCACCTCGGCCACCAGCTTGGGGGCCACATTGGCGGTCACCGAGATACAGCCCTGACCACCGCCGATGTTGTAGGCAACAGCGGTGGCATCCTCACCGGAGAGCCAGGCAAAGGGCTTTTTGATCAGCTGGCGTTCGGTCCAGGGACGTGCCAGATCGCCAGTGGCGTCTTTCACCCCGGCAATCCGTGGCAGCTCGGCCAGACGAGCCAAGGTCGCGGGTTGCACATCAACGATGGCGCGCGGCGGAATGTTATAGACGATGATGGGTTTGCTGGTTGCGTCGTGCACTGCCTTGAAGTGGTGGTAGAGTCCCTCCTGATTGGGGCGGTTGTAGTAACCGGCCACATGCAGGGTGGCATCGGCACCGACCCGCTCGGCATACTGGGTATATTCGATCGCCTCGACCGGATTGTTGGAGCCAGCTCCGGCAATCACCGGAATACGGCCAGCGACCTGTTTGACCACCAGCTCCACCACCCGGCAGTGCTCGTCGTGGGTCAGGGTCGGGCTCTCACCCGTGGTACCGACCGGCACAATGCCGTGAGTACCCTGCTCGATATGCCACTCCACCAGACGCAGCAGCGCCTCTTCATCCAGTTTTCCCTGTCGAAACGGGGTAATCAACGCAACGATTGAACCTTGAAACATGGGATCTCCTTCTCCGGTTTGACGCTCATATGGCAATAAAAAACCCCGGTTCGATGTGCGCAACCGGGGTTTGAATCTTCTCAGGAATGAGAGGTTACGCGCGAACGTCAGCAGGCCCGAATTTCAGGCTTTTTTTATGCTTTCGTTTCAACCCGTTGAACCGCATTGACTCATCTCTGCTCAAAAAATGGTGTCTGGGCATATTTCGGGAACACGGCATAAATGTCAAGGCGAAAGGGGCTATGTATAATGGCCGCCCAAAATTGCGTGGAGAGACCCGATGAGCAGCCCAATCAGTGCCGTCAGCCAGATGCTGGAACGAAACCAAGCCCTCTTTGTCGGCAAGCGGCTACTTGTCTGTGGCGCACTGGAGGATGACTACCCCCGCCAGCTGGCCACTCTGGCCCAGACCCTGACCGTCTTTACCACCGATTACTGCTACTACCGCAGCCAGCAGGCGGCCCTCGGCAAGGCTATCCTGTTCGACCACCAGCTGGGCGGAGCTCCCCGCTTCGATGCTCTGTTACTGCTGATGCCCAAGGCGAAAGCCGAGGCGCAATATCTGCTGGCCATGATGACCCCCCTGCTGGAAGCGGGCGCCGATCTGTTCCTGGCCGGCGAAAACCGTGGCGGCATCAATGGCGCAGACAAGCTGCTGGCCCCTTATGGCGACAAGCCGATCAAGCGCGACTCGGCACGCCGCTGCTCTCTCTATCATGGCGAACTGAGCAAACCGGTCGCCCCGTTCTATCTGGATAGCTGGTTTGGCCGCTATCAGTGCAGGGCCGGCGAGACCGAGCTGACCGTGCTGGCGTTGCCCGGCGTTTTCAGCGCCGCCGAGCTGGACCTCGGCACCCAGATGTTGCTGGCCACCGTGCCGGCCATGAAGGGTTCACTGCTCGATTTCGGTTGCGGTGCCGGGGTAATTGGCTCCGTGCTGGCCAAACGCAATCCCGAGCTCAAGGTCACCATGGTGGACATCAATGCGCTGGCGCTGGAGTCAAGCCGCCGCACTCTGGCCATCAACGGTTTGCAAGGGGAAGTTCATGCCTCTGACGTCTACTCCGACATCACGGGAAGCTTTGACCAGATTCTCTCCAATCCCCCTTTCCATGCCGGACTCAAGACCTTCTATGCGGCGACCGAAACCTTCCTCGCCAAGGCGCCTGAATTTTTGCGCCCCCATGGCAGCCTGACCATTGTTGCCAACGCATTCCTGCGCTATCAGCCTATACTGGAAGCACACTTCAAACGGACGGAAGTGAGCAACAGCGACGCCAAATTCAAGGTCTATCTGAGCAAAGTGTAAATAAGTGTAAGCAGTACAATAAAACCGCTAGAGAGCGCCATCCGGAATCTGATAAGGTACTAGAAGCACAGCAAAAACACCCCTTTAGGGGTGTTTTTATGCCGAAGGTTGAAAACCTTTTCATACATGTTTATTCAGGGAGAGAAATACGATGGCTGGCATTTTGACCATGATCCTGGCCGGAGGTGAAGGTACTCGCCTGCAGCCTTTGACAACCACCCGCAGCAAGCCGTCGGTACCATTTGGTGGCAGCTACCGGCTAATCGACTTTGTCCTCAACAATTTCGTCAACGCAGACTTTCTGCGCATCTACGTCCTCACCCAGTTCAAATCCCAGTCCCTCTATCTGCACATGAAGAAGGGCTGGAATATCGTCGGCATCACTGACCGCTTTATCGATCCCATTCCGGCCCAGATGCGGATGGGCAAGCGCTGGTATGACGGCACCGCCGACGCCATCTACCAGAACCTCGGCTTTATCGAGCGGGCCGAACCGGATCATGTCTGCATCTTCGGCTCCGACCACATCTACAAGATGGATGTGAGCCAGATGGTGAGCTTCCACAAGCAGAAAAATGCCGCCATGACAGTGGCAGCCCTGCGCATGCCGATTGCAGAAGCCAGCTCGTTCGGGGTGATCGAGGTGGATGCCGAAGGGCGGATGATCGGCTTTCAGGAGAAACCGAAACAGCCGAAACACATTCCTGGCGATCCCACCCAGGCCCTGGTCTCCATGGGCAACTACATCTTCGAGACCGAGGCACTCTGCCGCGAGTTGAAACGGGATGCCGCGGAGGAGAACTCCAGTCATGACTTTGGCAAGGATGTGATCCCCAGCCTCTACCCAAGGGCGCCGGTCTATGTCTACGACTACAGTACCAACGTGATCCCGGGCGAAAAACCCAACGTCTACTGGCGCGATGTGGGCACCCTAGACTCCTACTGGCAGGCACACATGGATTTGGTGGCCGACAACCCTCTCTTCTCTCTCTACAACCGCAAGTGGCCGCTGCACACCCACTATCCGGCCCTGCCGCCAGCCACCTTCATCGACAGTGACGAGTGCAAGGTGAAGATCGCCAACTCGCTCATCTCCGCAGGTTGCTTCATTCAGGGCAGCCAGATCCAGCGCTCCATCCTCGGTTTTCGCTGCAACATCGGCGCCTGCAGCCACATCAGCGAGTCCGTCCTGCTGGGGGATGTAAAGATTGGCGAAGGGTGCTCCATCCGGCGCGCCATCATTGATAAAAACGTTGAAATTGCGCCAGGCACCGTTATCGGTGAAAATCTCGACCACGATAGAGAACGATTTACCGTATCCGAAGGCGGTATCGTGGTGGTACCTAAGGGAGCAAGAGTTGGCTATTAACCCACTGAAAATCCTGTTTGTTGCCTCGGAGGTCGAGGGGCTGGTCAAGACTGGTGGCCTGGCGGATGTTGCCAGAGCGCTGCCAATGTATCTGGCCCAGAAGGGGCATGATGTCAGAATCATGCTCCCCTTCTACAAGACGATAAAACATCGGGATGAGGCAAAACTGGTGGCATCGCGCTGGCTGCCCACCCACCCGGGTCTGCCGGATATCGGTTATCGCATCTACCAGATGGAGCTGGATGGTGTTTGCATCTATCTCATCGACTGCCCGCAATATTTCGACCGTCCCCAGCTTTATGCTGAAAATAATCAGGCTTATCCGGACAACGGCGAGCGCTTTGCCTTCTTCTCGGCAGCAGCCCTCCATGCCTGCGAGCAACTTGGTTTCGCCCCGGACATCGCCCACTGCAACGACTGGCACACCGGCCTGTTGCCGCTGCTATTGAAAACCCGTCATGCCCACAACCCCTTCTTCCAGCAGACTCGCAGCGTGATCAGTATTCACAACGCGGCGTTTCAGGGGGTATTCGGGCGGGAGCAGTTCTGGGCCATGCCCGAGATCGCCGACTACGAGCGCCGCATCAACTATGACTACGGCCACGTAAACCTGCTCAAGTGCGGGGTTCTGTATGCTGACAAGATCAACGCGGTCAGCCCCAACTATGCCCAGGAGCTGCTGACTCACCTTGGTGCCCACGGCATGGCACACATCTTCCAGCAACGGGCTGCCGACCTTTGCGGCATCCTCAATGGCTGCGACTACAAAGACTGGGATCCCGAATTCGACGAACTCCTGCCCGCAACCTATAGCGTCGACAATCTGACCGGCAAACAGGTGTGCAAAGAGAGCCTGCAACAAGAGGTGGGTCTACCAGTCGCAAACCTGCCTATCTATGGCATGGTATGCCGCCTGACCGAACAGAAGGGAGTCCCCCTGCTGATCCCGGCGCTGGAGAAATTTCTCCACCATCAGGTACAAGTGGTGATCGTCGGCTCTGGCGATCCTGCGCTCGCCACGCAACTGCAAACCATGGCCCGGGATTACCCGGACAAACTCGCCTTCATCAATGCCTATGATGACCGACTGGCCCATCTGGTTGAAGCCGGAGCGGACTTCTTCCTGATGCCCTCTCTGTTTGAACCTTGTGGGCTCAACCAGATGTACAGCCTGGCCTATGGCACCCTGCCACTGGTGCGGGCCGTTGGTGGGCTGAAAGATACCGTGGTCGACTGGGATGCCGATCCCGAACATGCCACCGGCTTCTGCTTCAATGACCCGACCGCCGCCATTTTGCTCGATACCATGCGCCGCAGCCTGCTCTACTTCCTGCAAGACAGGGAAAAATTTGCCGAGGTGCAGCGCAACGCCATGAACACCCGCTTCAACTGGCCCGACTCGGTCACCCAGTACGAGCAGATGTATCTGAGCGCATTGGGTCGTTACTGAGCTAGCCACTCGGGCAGATTGCTGAAGTTTTGTCCCTTTGGCATGTCTTTAAGCGTCAACAGCGAAAAAAGTCCCCTTTGGCTGTTGACGCCCCCCCAAAACTCTATAGAATCCCCCTCCGCAGTGATGCGAAGGTGGCGGAATTGGTAGACGCGCTAGCTTCAGGTGTTAGTGTCCCACGGATGTGAGGGTTCGAGTCCCTCTCTTCGCACCATACTGCAGATGCTTTTATCAGACAGCATATAAATCCAGACTGATAACCCGATGTGCGAAGGTGGCGGAATTGGTAGACGCGCTAGCTTCAGGTGTTAGTGCCCCCCGGGTGTGAGGGTTCGAGTCCCTCTCTTCGCACCATGCTTTTATCAGACAGCATGTAAATCCAGACTGATAACCCGATGTGCGAAGGTGGCGGAATTGGTAGACGCGCTAGCTTCAGGTGTTAGTGCCCCCCGGGTGTGAGGGTTCGAGTCCCTCTCTTCGCACCATGATTCTGACATGTAAAAACAGAGCGATGCGCTCCAACCGCATCTAAAAACCAGCTGGAAAAAATCAGTGTGCGAAGGTGGCGGAATTGGTAGACGCGCTAGCTTCAGGTGTTAGTGTCCCACGGATGTGAGGGTTCGAGTCCCTCTCTTCGCACCATTCATTACGCAAAAGGCCCATCACGAAAGTGACGGGCCTTTTGTTTTTACTCCTTGTTATGGCTATGCTTTTGACGACTCACCGCCCATCGTCATGCCAAGGAACGCATATGATACTGGATACCGACATTCACAACTTCTACGAGCATCTGGTGCTCAAGGAGATTGAAAAGCAGGGTCTGCAGCAAAAACTCAGCAGCGACCAGATGGCCGATCTCTGCTGCCTCACCCTCAACCAGCTCCCCTCCCACTATATTCGCCACGATGTCGACATGATCTACTTCCTGACCGATGCCAAACGGAGCGAGATGGAGAAAAATGTCGTTGAATCGCTCAAGCAGGCCCAACAGAAGATCAAGCAGGCCCCCGTCAAACACGCATAACGCCTACTAGCCGGTATGCTGCCAGAGCAGGGCCACCACGCCGGTCAGCCCTGCCACTGGCAACAGGATCAGTGCCGGTTTCAATCTGGGCTCAAGCATCATCCAGGCGGCCAGCAGAAAACCCAGACTCCAGATGCCATACTCTTGGTCATTGCCCCATACGAGCACAACCAACCCGGCTAGCAGCATTACCCCCCGCACCACCCAGTTCATCTTTTTCCTCCCCCACAGAGATAATGATAATAATTATCATATTCATAAGTGAGAGATGCAACCCTCCTCCAGCGCAAGACTCAAAATAGGCTTTTATGCCAATAAAGCGCTCAAAAATGGGTTACGAGATCAACAATTCTGTGATTTTTTCAATCAAAAGTGCAATTTTGCCAATTTGGTTAGGCTTTAACCCTCCCACTTTGTGGTAGATTGCGGCCTCTTTTTGGGTTGGCCCCTCGGGATATGCGTATCCACAGGATGAGAGGAGCCAACCTTGGCGAGCAAGAGTTTAGGAAGTATCTATGCAAAACCAACACAACCACATCCGATTGCCGAGCATGTCGCAGGTGTTTGCCTGTCTGGCCATTTTTCTGGCTCTGGCATTCTCGTTCACCAGCGTGCTCGATCTGCCTATCCAGCTGGCACTGTTCATCGCCTGGTTCGTCATCATGGGGCTTGGCATCAAGCTCGGTCATGACTACAAATCCCTGGAGCAAGCCGCCGTTGATGGGGTATCCAAGGGAATGGGGGCCATCCTGATCCTGGTTTCCGTCGGCGCACTGGTCGGCACCTGGATCGCAGGCGGTATCGTGCCCAGCATCATCTACTTCGGCCTCAAGGTGATTCACCCTTCTATCTTCCTGCTGGCGACCCTGATCATCTGCTCGCTGACCTCGCTGGCCACCGGCACCTCCTGGGGGTCGGCCGCCACCGCTGGTATCGCCATGATGGGGATTGGCCATAGCCTCGGCGTACCTGCGCCTCTGGTTGCCGGTGCCGTGCTCTCCGGCGTCTATTTCGGTGACAAGCTCTCCCCGCTCTCCGACTCCGTCGTGCTGGCATCCACCATGTCCAACGTCGACGTGGTGGAGCATATAAAGGGGATGCTGCCCATCAGCCTGCTCTCCTACATCATTACCGCTGTGCTGTTCACCGTGGTCGGCATGCAGTATTCGGGCAACGTCAGCCTGGAGCAGGTCAATCTGGTAATGGGGGCCCTCGACAAGCAGTTCAACATCACTCCGCTGGCCATAGTGCCGGTAGTGCTGGTGCTTGGCCTGCTGGCCAACCGCAAGCCCGCCTTCCCGGTGATCAGCTTCGGCGCCCTGCTGGGCCTGATCTGGGCCATCCTGTTCCAGGACATGGATCCGGTGAAAGCGATGCACTCTGCCTACAGCCCGTTTGCCATTACCTCCGGCATCGACTTCATCGACAACATCCTCGGTCGCGGCGGTATGGAGTCCATGCTGGGCTCGGTCGCTGTCATCATCTTCGGTCTGGGCTTTGGCGGCCTGCTGGAGAAAGTAGGTATCCTCTCCGTCATCGCCAGCGCCTTCGAGAAGCGCATCAACAGTGCCGGCAGCCTGACTACCCACACCATTGGCACCGCCTTCCTGGCCAACGTGTTTGGCTCCGCCATGTATGTGTCGCTGATCCTGACCCCCAAGATCATGGCCAAGAACTACGATCGGCTGGGACTGGCACGCAAGAACCTCTCTCGCAACGCCGAGTTTGGCGGCACCCTTACCTGCGGCATGGTGCCCTGGAGCGACAACGGCATCTTTATGGCCGGGGTACTGGGTGTGGCCACCCTCGACTACCTCCCCTACATGTGGCTGAGCTTCACCTGCATCATTGTGACCATCACCCTCGCCTACATGGGCAAGGCGGTGAACAGGGTTCCACTGGTAGCGGCAGCAAGCTCCCGCTAACTGTACCAATCAAAAAGGCGCCTCATCGGCGCCTTTTTATTTCCACTCAACCATCTGCACAAGGAAAAACGGCCCTCGTTGCCGAGAGCCGTTGCGTCTGATCGTCGGGAGCGATCAGATGGAGAAGCTGGACCCACAACCACAGGTAGTGGTTGCATTGGGGTTGGTCACGGTAAAACGTGACCCTTCCAGCCCCTCGGTGTAATCCACACTGCCGCCAACCAGATACTGGAGACTCATCGGATCGATCACCATGGTGACGCCATTCTTCTCGACCACGGTATCGCCGTCGTTGATCTTCTCATCAAAGGTAAAGCCATACTGGAAACCAGAGCAGCCCCCACCCGTGATATAGACCCGCAGCTTGAGCTCCGGATTCTCTTCTTCGGTGATCAGGTTCTTCACCTTGTTGGCCGCCGCATCCGTCATCTGGATGGGCAGCGGGGCTTCTGCTACTGCACTCATTACTGACCTCACAACCATTAGATCCACAAACATGGAAACCGCGAAATTATCCAATACCCGACCATTCAGTTCAAGTATTCACCACGTTTAACCTGCAGCGGGCACCGGAGCAGGCGGTGCGGCGACTAGCGGCTTAAGCGCATCGGCCCACTCAACCAGCAGCTCCTGCGCCGGTTGCCGGCCATCCTTGTTGATGGTGACCCGGATCCGATCCGGCACAAACCCTTCCGGCAGTTGCCAGTTCCCCTCCAGCAACTGGAAATAGCGCAGGGAGTAGCGCCACTCGCTCACCTTCATGCCCAGATCTCGCCCGGACAGCACTTTGGGCTTGTCGCCAAGGCTCCCCTCGACCCGGATCTGCACCTGACCGCGAAACAGCTCGCGCTTCTTGGCCGGCTGGGTCAAAGCCAGTCGATAGTGGTAGCGACCCGGAATGCTGCTCTCCTGCAGGGTCAGGTTGTCGATTACCACCCCAACCTGCTCGCCAGTCGGGCGCATGATCCGCTCGAAAAAGGCCAGCTGGCGCTTGAGCTCCTGCACCTGCGCCTCCTGACTCTTCAGGGTGGTCTGCAGCTGCTCGAAGGCGGCTCGCTGGGTGGCGAGCTGGGTATCCTTGAGACCGAGATCCGTCTTGAGCTGGCTGATGGCATTGCTCTGGCGATCCAGCGTCTCCTGCTGAACCCCCAGCAAGCTGCTTTGCGCCAGATCCTGATGGTTGCCGGCAAAATAACCGGCCAGACCACCTACTGCGAACACCACCAATAACTTCAATAGGTTGGACATAGCCCTCTTTCCCGTTATTTGCCTCACAGCGGCAACTGCGACCTCCTTTCACTATACCGCCCTAACCGAAGCCACAGGCGGTGATGGTGAAAATTAACTGGTGGCCACACTGCCATCACCCCGCTTTTGACGCGCGGCAAGCCGTAAAGTTCGCTCAAGGATCTGGGAATAGATAGGACGACCGCCCAGCGCTTGCGCCACAAGAGTGGCTCCCATGGTGGTGATCATCATCGGCAGGATCAGCTGGTAGTTGTCGGTCATCTCGGTGACCAGCACGATACCCGTGATGGGCGCTCGCACCGTCGCGGCAAACAACGCTCCCATGCCGGCAATGGCAAAGGCGCCGGGCTCGATGCCAAGCTCCGGAAAAGCCGCGTGGAACAGATGACCAAACACCACGCCAAACAGGGTGCCAAGGGCCAGGGTCGGCGCAAACACCCCGCCGGGCGCGCCGGAGCAGAAGCAGATCAGGGTTGCCACCAGACGGATGGAGAAGATAAGGAACAGGGTCGCCATCGCATACTCGCCCCCCATCAGATGAGGAATGAGCTCAGTGCCGCCACCCGTTACCGAGGGGGCAAACAGCGACAGCACGCCGAAAGTACCGGCAACCAGCATACCGATGGCGACGAAACGGTGGCGCTTGTTCTGGTGCAGCGCCAGATAGCCATCCTGACAGGCCAGCACCAGCTTGTTGAAAACAAAGCCCAATACGCCGAAGGTGGCCCCCATAAAGAGGAATAGCCAGAGCGCCTTGAGGGCTGGTGCATCGTAGTGCGGCAGAGTGATCACCGCCCCCTGCCCCTTCATGTTTTGCAGCATCAGGGTCGCCATGATGGCGGAGATCCCCACCGCCTTGATGGCCAGGAAGGAGTAGCGAAACTGCGGCCGCATCTCCTCCATCACAAACAGAATGCCCGCCAGCGGTGCATTGAAGGCCGCCGCCAGACCGCCCGCCGCACCGGCTGCCAGCAAGGCGTGGCCATGCTCCTTGGGCAGCCGGAAGATATCCGCCACCATCTTGCCGAGGTTGCCGCCGATCTGCACCGAAGGCCCTTCCCGTCCCAGCACCATGCCGGAGCTCAGGGTACACACGCCACCGAAGAACTTGACTGGCAACACCCGCCACCACCGCACCGGACGCAGGTCCTCCATCGCCCCCTCTATTTCGGGAATGCCGGAGCCTCCGGCCTCGGGGGCAAAAGTATGAGTCAGGAAGTAGCCGATACACCCCAGCATGGCGCTGAAGCCAAAGCCAAGCAGGCCGAGCTCCCACCATGGGCGATCAGCCAGCAGGGCGAGCCGCTGCTCTGCCAGCCAGTGCACGCCTGACTCGAACAGGCCACAGACCAGTCCGGCCAGGGTGCCGACCAGTGCCGCCAGCAGCAGAACCAGCAAGGGCATCCTGTCTTGCCGAATGATTCGGGAAACCGGCCCGCGCGGCGAGGCGGACGGTTCGGAAGAGGAGAGAGCTTGTTGCGCCATCTTGTTACACCAACTTGGAAACACCATATCTCAGCTAGCTGAGATCAGGATCACCCGGCGCGTTGCTCGGCTGCCCAGGGCTGGGGCTTTCTGCTATAGTCGGCCCGTTAAATTTTTGTCACGGGAGCAGACCGAGAGTCCGGGTGGCGAGAGCGCAAAGCATACTCCTGATGCCCCTACCTGCCGAGTCTCGATCGACTGCTTTCTCCTGCGTGACGACCAAAATCCCATTAAGGATGATCCATGTCAAAATCAGATCAGCTGTTTGAACAGGCCCGCCAGACCATTCCGGGTGGCGTCAACTCACCGGTCCGCGCCTTCAATGGGGTCGGCGGTACACCCCGCTTCATCGATCACGCCGATGGCGCCTACCTCTATGACGTGGATGGTCAGGCCTATGTGGATTACATCGGCTCCTGGGGCCCCATGCTGCTGGGCCACAACCACCCGGCCATCAAGGCCGCCGTCATCAAGGCGGTGGAAAAAGGGTTGAGCTACGGCGCGCCGACCGAGATCGAAGTACTGATGGCCGAGAAAGTACGTCAGATCGTCCCCTCCATGGAGCAGGTGCGGATGGTCAACTCCGGCACCGAGGCGACCATGAGCGCCATCCGGCTGGCCCGTGGCTACACCGGCCGCGACAAGATCGTCAAATTCGAAGGCTGCTACCACGGCCACGCCGACTCCTTGCTGGTCAAGGCCGGCTCCGGCGCCCTGACCCTGGGTCAGCCCAACAGCCCGGGCGTACCGGCTGATTTCGCCAAGCACACCCTGACCTGTGTCTTCAACGATCTGGCGTCGGTGCGCGAAGCCTTCAGCCAATACGGCAGCGAGATCGCCTGTATCATCGTCGAGCCGGTCGCAGGCAACATGAACTGCATCCCGCCGGTACCCGGCTTCCTGGAGGGGCTGCGCGCCATCTGCGACGAATTCGGTGCCCTGCTGATCCTGGACGAGGTGATGACCGGCTTCCGTGTCTCCCTGCGCGGTGCCCAGGGCCACTACAACATTGACCCGGATCTCACCACCCTCGGCAAGATCATCGGTGCCGGCATGCCGGTCGGCGCCTTCGGCGGCAAGAAGAAGGTGATGCAGCACATTGCCCCGACCGGCCCCGTCTATCAGGCTGGTACTCTCTCCGGCAACCCGGTGGCCATGGCGGCCGGCCTCACCATGCTGGATCTGCTGCTGGAGCCGGGTCTCTATGAGCAGCTGAGCGACAAGACCGCCCGTGTTGCAGAAGGACTGAAAGCCGCCGCCGCCAAACACGGTATCCCGCTCGCCATCAACTATGTGGGTGGTATGTTCGGCTTCTTCTTCACCGAGGAGCCCGAAATTACCCGCTACGAGCAGGTCACTCGCTGCGATATGGAACGCTTCAAGCGCTTCTATCACCTGATGCTCGAAGAGGGCGTCTATCTGGCGCCGAGCGCCTACGAGGCAGGCTTCCTGTCGCTGGCTCACGGCGACAAGGAGATTGAACACACTCTGGCCGCCGCCGAACGCAGCTTCGCCAAGCTGGCCGGCTAAATCGCCGCTGCTTGTCGCCAAAGGGCCCGTCACGGGCCCTTTTCCATATCTGCAATCTACGCCCGCTTCTGGTGCACCCCGACCTCCTATCCCGCTTATTTGCCACCCTCTGGTGCAAATGCTCCCGCTCAGCCTGTCATATATCGGGCCCACTATTTGCACATCCGCTACAGGAGCCCACGTCACCGAGGTCCATATGGCAGAGATGAGCCCCATCGATGTATTGCGACGTTATCAGGAGTATCAGGTCGAGCTGACACCACTGATCCATGGTTTGCTCGGCGCACCTCTTGCTGCGCTCAAGGAGTACCCCTTTATCATCAGCATCGACCGCTATCAGGGGCCAGCTTGCATCCTGTCGCCACGCCCGAGCACGCAGAACCGCTTGCAACTGATCGCTCGCGGAGAGGGACGAGAGCTGACCCTCTGCCTCAACCAACTGATCGCCTGGCTGATGGGAGACAGAGAACGGCGCCGCGCCATGCCCTGGTTCAAGGCCATCTATGTGGTACTCAGCATGGCGCTGTTCCTCATCGTTGCAACGCTCATCTGGCACGGACTGGAACAGCTCTATCTGCTGCTATGCGGGGCGCAGCAGAACCGACTGGGGGCCCTCAGCGCCATTATCTTTCTGACGCTGGCACTGGCGGTATTTGATCTGGGCAAAACCATTCTGGAGGAGGAGGTGCTGCTGCATAAGGATATCTTCCGCCACAGCGCCATAAGACGCACCATCACCCGCTTTATCGCCGCCATCCTGATCGCGGTCTCTATCGAAGGGTTGTTGCTGCTATTCAAAGGGTCACTCGGCCAGAGCGAGCTGCTCTGGCCTGCGATTGGGGTGATGGGGTGCGCGGTGGGATTGCTGCTGGCCCTCGGGCTCTATGTCTTTCTCGGGGCCAGAGCGGAAGCAGCACTGGTGCAGGCTAACCAGCGATATCCGCAGCCAGCTGCACGCTGGGGCGACGAGCAGCCCGCCAGGAGGCGTACATGGTCCAGGAGGTATAGATGACGATAAAGGCAACCAGCCACTTCAGCATCGCCATATCCATCGACTTGACCAGCATGGCCGCCAGCACCACACCAATGGGGCCAAAGATGGCAACCGCCAGCACCGCCTTGGCATCAAATGCCCCCTTGCGGATAAAGGTGCCTGCGGAGAAGACGCTAAGTACCGCGGTAGAGCCCATCATGATGGGGAACGCCGCCAGCGGATTCATCCCGAGCAGATAGACCAGTGTCATGCAGGGAGCGAACAGACCGATCCCCACATTCATCAGGACACCGAAGATAAAGTTGCCGATCAGGGCGATCACCAGCTTGTAGCCACTGAGCCCCATGGCATCGCCACCGACCGGGAAGAGGCCGAGCAGGCCGGCAAAAATCAGCCCGGCAACGACCAGCAGAGAGACCGCCATCACCAGCCGGATGGTCTGACGATCAAACGAGGCGACGTGACGCGCCCCCCAGGCAGCACCGGCTGCGGCAGCAATCATCATGCTGATCAGCGTCAGCGGCTCCACCGCTACTGCGCCGACAAAGATCAGCGACTGAGTCACGGTCGGCAACACACACTGGCCGTTGAGAGTCCCCGGCAACAGACGATCATCGATTAGCTTGAACTGCTTGTAGCAGGCTGTTTTGACCGCAAAGCTGCCAACTCCCAGGGTATCGAGAAAGTTGGCAACACCGCCGATCAGCGCCACCGGCCAGAAAGGTGTGGACTCAAAATTCCCGTTGCATCGTTTTTGCCAGCACGCTTGTACCAGCATAAAGATGAATACCAAACCGCCAGCTATAAAAACAAGCCGCAAAATATCAACTAACATAGGGGTTTTCTCCTGCAAGGGACGCGATTCTAAGGCAGGCAGCAGAAAAAATCCTGACCTGAATTAAGCAACTCTCACAAGCGACTGCGGGACGCTTAAATAAATGCGAATGGAAGTCGAACGACTCTGCTAATACTTGTTACTGAGACCGAGAGGTCGAGTCCTGCGCACGTTGTTATGGTCCTTTCGCGACGACCACCTGTGACTCGGGACATAAAGAAAAGAGGGCCGGTAGCAATACCGACCCTCTTTTTATTCCGTCAGGATACAAGCACGTTACTGGATGCTTTTGCCAGCACGCACATCCTTGATAAAGCTCTTCAGGCTTGCCAGATCCCGTGGTGCACCACGCAGGATTTGATCACCGATGATAAAGGCAGGAGTACCGGAAATACCGAGCGCTTCAGCCAGAGCCCGGTTGGTTCCCAGATTCTGATCGATGCTGCCATCCTTGATCTTGGCCTCTACCTTGCTCCAGTTAACACCGGCCTCTTCTGCCACCTTCTTGACCTGCGCTTCATCGGAGAGCGGGCCCTGATGGGCATAGAGCTTCTCATGGAAAGCCTGGTACTTGTCGGGCTGACCCAACTGAACGGCCAGTGCGGCACGCGCGGCGAAATAGGAGGTTTCGCTCAGGATCGGGAACTGCTTGTAGATATAGCGAATATCCTTGTCCTCAGCCATCAGCTGCTCGACCAGCGGATGTGCGCGCTTGCAGTAACCACAGTTGTAATCGAAGAACTCGACAATCGTCAGCGAGCCCTTCGGATTGCCCATTTCGGGATCCTTGTTGCCATAAAGCTGTTGGGCATGGGCCTTGATCAGCGCCTTGTCGCTCTCGGCCTGCTGACTCTCCTGCTTGGCACGCAGGGCATTGGACATCTCGACCAGGATCTCGGGGTTCTTGACCAGATAGTCACGAACGATCTGCTCGACATCACTCTTGGTCAGCTCGCTCGCCTGCACCGGCGATGCCAGCAAGGTTACGCCCGCCAGAGCGCAAAACAGGGCATTTTTAATAGTCATAATGTTATCTTGCAGAGGATATGATGGAGGCCACTATAGTGGTGGACTCTCTTTTCAAGTCAAGCAATCAGGCCAAAAAAGCACTCATTCCAACCAGTTTGCCCATTTAATCGGTCATTTCGTGCAATTAACCAGCAATCGAACCAGCCGGGGATTTACAACCCTGATCAGCGTGGTAATATTCGCCGCACTGCTGCGGAGGGGTGGCAGAGCGGCTGAATGCACCGGTCTTGAAAACCGGCGATGGGCGACCATCCGTGGGTTCAAATCCCACCTCCTCCGCCATTTATTCCGAGCCCATGCAACGCAAGTTGCGTGGGCTTTTTGTTGTTATCCCTTCTCTATATCCCATCACTTTATCTTTCATGGCGCTTCATATGCCGCCTCACTGTAATTCACCACTTAAACACTCTGCTTTCTACCCCCACTGCTCTCTGAACTGAAGGAGAGAGGTTAGCTGATGATGGAAAAGATCATCCGCTACGCCAGCGAACAGACCATTGGCCAGCTCTCCGGCACGACCATGCCGAGCAATCGCGGCATGGTAACCCTCGCCAAACGACTCGGCTTTACCATTGATGTCCAGGTGGAGGAGGGTGTGGTCAATATGGCCCTT